>DATHKF010000557.1:0-7674 GCA_035489505.1 Bacteroidia bacterium
CAGGAAATCAGGAAATCGGCGTGAGCAGTAAACCAGGCTTTGACGCAGCCGTCGTGAAACAATGCTTCGAGTGCTCCACCCGCCATCACACACGATGGAGTGAGCGCAAAGTAAGCGCCGCCTTTAATCGTAATCGATGAACTCACCGCCCAGTTGAAACCGAGTCGTGGAAGCGCGGGATAATCCTTAGGTTTATCGAAAGCCGGATGATAACCGCCCATGCTCACTACGAATTGTCCGGACATCGCGTGCGACCCAAACCAGAAGTAAAAAGCGAAACCGCCGGTGAGGTGACAATCGGGTGTGAGCACGAATGAATTTCCACTGAGTATAGCCGACAAGCCGAAGAATCCTTCTGTGGGTTGGAGGATGGCGCGGAGTTGCAGTTCTGCAGATACGTACGGATATTTTCCGTCGGACGTTTGTGGCAACTGCAACGTTGATATACCAAGCAGCGCGAAAGAAAGATCGTGACCAAATTCCGCGATGAGCAACGCGCGTGATTTTACAATCTGGAATGAAGTGAACTGCAATCCCAACGCGAGCCAGTATTCTCCTGCGCTCGCTGCGATCCAAACGCGTTTTTCCTGGCCATCTTTTGCAGGAGCGCGTCCGCTGAGCACATCGAGCACGTGCATGGGATTTTGCGTTGCTGCATTTTCCCCGGGTGAAGATGGTTCCGCCAGTGAAAGCAGCGGGAATGCCGTGACTTCATCCATTCCGGGAAGAGCAAGCGAACGGTTGAAACCGAATCCACCCATCACACCCGTAATGAAAAATGCAGGCGGTCCGCCAAGCGGCGCTTCAACCTGCACGAAAAGAAACATCGACGGATCACCCGATTTGAGTTGCGCATACGATCCCACAGCGGAAAGACTGAACTTTCCGGCTTTGATTATGGCGAGACCATCGAACTGGAAATTGGTGTCCGGGTCAAGTTGCTCTTTCGGTAATTTGAGAAACGCGCCTTCAATATCCAGTGAACCCTGGTGATACGCGAGACCCAAACCGGAAATATCAAACTTCGGTTTGAACGCGGTGAGCGGCGAACTGATCGAAAGTCCATCGAGCGTGAATGAGAGCGGACCCATTTCCATTCCGGCATCGAGCAAAAACTGGAGCTGGTTGTCGTGATACGCAAAACCAATGCGGTTGAAAATAAAAATGCCGAATTGTTTTTGAATGTCGATCCAGGTTGGAGTAGAAGGTGGTTCCGCATTCGTGGTTGTCGCCAACGAAATGTGCGGCGTGGTGTTGCCCAGCGCGAGATCAATGGGTTTTTCCTGCGTCGCGCCGAGATGAAGGACGGCGTGAAGTAAAACGCGCGCCTGCAAAGGACCAGCTGGAAGCACAGGCAGTTCCTTTTTACTGATGATGTTGTTGATGTCGGTCACATCATCTGCAATGAGCGGCGCAGAAAGTATCCATGCTGTTGCTTCAGGAATGCCAATATTATCTGCGCCGGGAATTTTATCTCCAACCAATGGAATATCGGCAAGACGCACGTTCAATTGAATTTTCGCCCCGAAGCCATAGAACCTGCTCTTGTCGCGCAAGGTCGAAGCCACAAAAACTGCGGCAGATTTACCTGCTGTTTTCGCAGCGATGACTACCTGTTTTTTAGATGAGTCATACAGGAATGACACATTGGTCAACGCAAATTTTAATGCGTCAGGTATGGCAGGTAAATCGTGAAACCCGAGTTTGTCCGCAAGATCTTCGAAACGGAGATTGCCTTCGGTAGTGGTCGCCGACCATTCTCCGCTAATCTGTGTATCCGATGAAGAACTGTCGATGCTCAGCGTAACTTCTGCATCCTTTCCGATCGTTAGCTTTCCTTCAATGTGACGCGTGTGTCCACCGTTACCGTCACTCTCATACCGGAATGTAATTTTTATGACGAGCGGATGATCGGCAACCGGAATTTTTCCGGTGACTTCGAAATGTAAATCGCCTGTTCCTGTGTGATAACCAACGCCAAGATTGCTCAATTGAATACCGTTCAGCCAATCCGGAACTTTTGCGTCGTTGTTAAAACTGGTCGCGAGATATTTAATGAGGTGCCCGATCTCAATCGGTTGGTCGTTGGTCGATCCTTCAATCAGGCTGCCGCCTTCAGCTGTTTCACCCAAGGCAGCAGACAGTGTGATCTTCACCGGCTCGGTGGTTCCCACGGCAAGTGTTGCGACGAAGTGGCCGCTGACCGGATTTTGTGTGTTCTGCGGATCGCGTTTAAATTTCAACTGCACATCGGAAGCCGAGATATGTTCAGTAAACTTCCACGTATCTGTAGATTGCGCCGAGAACGTAAAGCTTTTAGTCTTGGGCACAACCGTGATCTGCAGTTGAGAAAATGAAAAATGCGGGACGCCTTCAGGGACTTTATTCTTTCCAAAAAGCTGCGATGCAATTTTAGAGAGGTCGATTGTTCTTCCCGGTGCGAGGCCGGCGGTGATGGTCCAGTCGGGATTTTCGACTGTTTTTTCGATCTCACACATCAGCGACACATCCCCGATAACAAAAACGCCAATGACGGAGCCGTTTATCTGACGGGTTTCAGAATCGGTTACATTAGTTATTTCTAATTCAACACCGAGACGTGTGATTGAAAAATAATTCGGGATGATTTCCCACGATGCTGCTTCAACATCGAAGGCAAGACGACTGAGTTTTTTTTCGTTCGGATCAAAATCTACTGAAAGTTTCTGGACAACAATTTTCGGAAGATTTTTCAGACCGTCAGGAAGCGTTGCAAAGGCATCATCTCCTTCAACGAGTTTCAATAATTCAGAAAGACCCGGAAGTGCAATGCTTTTTCCGGGTTGAATTCCGAATGACCACACCACTTTGCGGTGATAAGAACGCGTACCGATAAATAGCGGAACCGGAACGTCGCCGATCTGAAGCGTTCCGTTCATCATAACGGTCACTATGCGGGTGTTACTGTCGGTTGCGTTGAGTAACGTCAGTGAAAAATGAAGACCTGGATCAAGTTTCACTTTCGGTGTGATCTCCCATCCCCGGGTTATTGAAACGCCAATCTGAAACAGCGAAACTTCTTTTTGGTGAGTATCAAAAAGCGAGTGAATACCGGTTATTGCAAACACATCCAATCCTTTGATCAGTGATTCAGGAAGAATGTTTGCCATGGCAGGACTTCCGAGCAAAACGGCCAGCTCGCTGCCGCTTATGTTTTTGCCTGCCTGGTCCGCAATATCAATGCGCCATTTATCCTCTCCTTCGCGAAGGATGGAAACAGGTATACCTTCTTCGCTGTTGCCGGTCATGATCTCACACGCGTACCCAAACGATACGTTACGGAATTTTTCTGTTGAAGAAGCTATGAGCTGGCCTTTGCTGAGTTTGATCCACTCCAGAAGCGGAAGGTTTGTTTTATTTTCAGGAGGAAAATTCAGTGCGGCTGTTCCTTTTACACCTGACCCGGACTGCGTTTCAAAACGCAAGGTGAATGAATTAACCGGGTGGTTCCATATTGCAACTTTTCCGGAGAGTGTAATCGCCTCGTTTGACTCCTGTTTTTCATACCCGCTGATGATCAGTGGATCAACCCGAAGAACAGTCTTAAAGAAATGATCGGTATACGGGAGATTAAAATCAGCTGCGCTGATGGTGAGGTTGCCGGCATCGTCGACCTTTTTTTTCCGGATCACATCGGCTATTTCGTCGAGTAGCGTCATGTGTGCATGAAATTGAGTAGCTGTGGCGGAGGAAGATGATCATTGGCGTTGGCTGTTGCCTGGATCTGCCCGTCGATCAGGTTAAAGCGGGCCAGGTATGTATTCTGAGCTGCGAGAATATCAAGTTGAGTATTTAGCACCCGGGTTGTCATAGGCACCTGCGCAAAGAAATGGTTTCGGGCCATGTTGGTGTTGGCCGGTATAGTTTGTGCCGGGTTTAATGGGTCTGTGATGGTAACCTGGGCAGGAACGTCTATATTATTTCCGGAAGAATCAACAAGCTCGTTGGAATGAAGGCGGTGATAGAACGTGGGAATGTCCATGTTCTGGCAATCATTCTGCATGATCGTAGGTCGGCATGCAACGAAATTCGGATCGGGTGTATTTTGCTGCTGATACTGGTTGTATTGGTTTGTAAGTTTCGCCAACAATTCAACAGCGATGACCTGGGCAACCGGTGTATTGACATTCGGTGTCAGGTAAATAGCATCCCTGATTCCCCGAAGGTCTCCGGTGCTGTAGGCCAGGAATCGTACCAGTACGCGATTTGTGCGGGCTATCCAGGTGGTGAAAATACTGTTGTTCACAGTGTTTACATTGTTGATATCGTTCTGCAGATTTCCTACTCCCCACGCGATGAGCTGCATGCCTTCGTCAAATCCTTCTCTCAATGCAGCCGCATCAACCGGTACAACAGTTTTCATCGCTTGTCCCTGTCGTTCCCATAACCTGTTCTGGCAATATTTATCAATGTAATGCCGTTGAATGAAAGCGCCTCCGGGTGTATCCGGATGTGCCACCTCCCAGTCGTAGTCCCAATTATTTTTGTGAACGCCTGTAATACCTCCACTGGTGGTGAGCAGTAAAGTGTCGTTCTCGATATTGTTGACAGGGTCAATGAGTGAATCTTCAAGGTCGATCAGGAACGGATAATAGCCTCTGACCCGCACATTTTCATAATGCAGATCGGCCAGGGAAAATGTTGCAGAGAGTGCACACCATTGTCCCATGATCCGGTAAAAACGCCGCACGATCTCAGCCCTGTTCATACCCGGAGTGATCAGGTAATCGCTCTCAGGCTGACCATTCGGATCTCCAAAAAAATCCAGGGGCTGATGAAACCCGAAACTGAGAAACTCCACATAGCCATATGCGTTTCTCAGGTTGGGAAAAGGAGGACCGGCCATCACGGCAGAATGATAGTTCCGCGGCAGGATACGGTACGTAGGAATGAGTTCTAATGGTGAATTTGGATTAACCTGTTTAATCGCTCTGATCCGGGTGTTGATTATTTCGGCCAGCGTTGGACTCAATGGAAAATTAGGATCGGCGAAGTTAGCTGCCGCACTATTGCCGGTGACCAGGCAATCAATCTCCATATCACCCGGCTTGTAGATAAATTTTAATTCGCCCGTAGCAGGAATGAAATCATTCGGGTCTATGGTAATCCTCGAAGTAATGATGAGTACTTGCTTGCCGCCTTTGTGAAAATCGGATCCTGTTGATTTGATCCCCCGGAGATAGTCGATCCGGATTGCTGCATGGTTTCCACGGAAGAGCCGGTTCAGGAGCGCCCGGTCCTGCAGAATCCGTTCGCAGGCTTCGCGAATATTACTCTGGAAGTTAGCCGTTAAGCGCATCATCGCGTTCCGTGCGGTGCGGTACCTGTTGAAGAAACCAAGGACATTATTGTCAAAGACTATGTCATTGGGATCAAAAAAGGAGTTCGTGAAAAAATCATTGTACGTCCAGTTGTGATGAATCTGCATTGCGGCAGTCATTTGATTGTCAACTCCAGTACCCACAAAGAAATCGAGCATTTCTGCCAGCGTCTTGAGAAGAGCGGGTGACTGCACGGCCCTTCTTACAAATTCGTAATCGTTTCCCATCCCGACTGGATTGTTTGCTGCAAGCGTCGTAAAGAAATAGGTACGCGTCGCTTCCAGGTAGTCCATGTACAAGGCGGCACGGTTAACGTCCGGTGGCACAACACCAATTTGATTAAGCCGTTGAATGAGTTGTTGTCTCGTCATCGTTAACCACTTTTAAAGGGTCTGCGTTTTGAATACATGATATTCAGCCCTGCTTTCGAACATGGAAATTGAATTGATCCCGGATAGATTTATACACATTGCAAATCATCCCGCTCCAATTTAAATTGGAATAACAACAAGGGTCGCAATTCTGCTTAAGCAGAAGAAAATAATTCTGGATTCAAAAAAGTCCGCAGGGGGAATTCGCGGACTGATTACAAGTATAAACGAGACAGGTATGGAAGTCAAGACGTGTTGATAACTTTCGCGTGTCAACCAATAGCTTCGTGGGACTTATTCACAGAAAATTTCGAAAATATCTTTGCCGTTTTTCAGGCTGGCAATAACACTACACTTGATGTACAAAAAAAACGAAGCTGCACCCTTACGGATGCAGCTTCGGCGCAGAACACATGTGACAGGGGTTACTGTTTGACTATACGTGTACTGAACACGGAATTCTCTGAACTGACTTTTACGAGATAAACACCTGCGGCTTCATTTTCCAGGTCGATTTCAACCCGCTGTGTTCCGGTGTATTCCTGGCTGATGATCCTTCGTCCATCAGCAGCAAATATTTCTACCTGCACTGTATGCGCATCAGGTAACCCAATAAGGAATACGCCTTCAGTAGGATTCGGGTAAACATTCAGTGTTTGCGCATTCGTTCCCGCCAGGTTCAGGCAGATATCTACGTAAACAGAATCTGTTGCCGTTGATGTGCATCCACCACCATCGGTGTAGGTATATGTAATGAGATTATATCCGATCGCTGCGCTCATCGGATCAAAAATATTTGCGTTTACGCCCGGGCCACTCCATGCACCACCGCCAGGTGATCCACCACTTAATGCAAATGGTGCAAGTGTCGACTGACAGGCCGTGTCAACCGGTTCTGAATAGGTTGATGTTGGCGCTGTTGGTTCCACCAATGTGTATGAACTTGTGAATGTACATCCGTTCGCATCGGTAATCGTGACACTATAGGCACCGCCATCCAACCCGGAAATGTCATCCGCAGTGGCTCCGTTACTCCATGCAAAAGTATAGGCTCCAGTTCCGCCGCTTACTGCAAGTTCGATCAGACCATCGTTCGTTGTGCAACCTGTTGGATCATCAATTAATACGGTGACCACAAATGCATCCGGTTCTGTGATGCTGAATGTTTGAGTGCTTGTACAACTGTTTATGTCAGTAGCCGTACAGGTGTAAGTTCCTGCCCCGATTGCATCTGATGTTGCGTTTGTTCCGCCGGAAGGCAGCCATGCATAACTGTATCCCGGTGTTCCTCCGGTAACGGCCACACTTGAAGTGGTTGTTCCGCCATTGCATGAAATCGTACCCTGCGATGCGGTAATGTTCAACGCGGGAGGCTCAGTAAGTGTTACTGTACCAATAGTGCTGCAGCCATTTGCATCAGTAACCGTCACGGAATAGCTTCCCGCCGGAACTGCGCTGATGTCTTCGGAACTTTCACTGTTGGACCAGCTGAACGAGTTTGAACCTGCACCACCTGTTACGGTGAGATTGATCAAACCATTGCTGGCCCCCATGCAGAGTACATTCGCAACAGAGAAGCTCGTGCTTAGCGCCGCAGGTTGTGTTAGAGTAACCGGTGAAGAAACCGCTGAGCATCCGTTCACATCTGTAACTGTGTAAGTATATACTCCGGCAGAAAGCAATGAAATGTTTGCGCTGATTCCGCCATTACTCCATGTATAGCTGTAACCGGGTGTTCCTCCGGAAACGGTGGAACCTGCGGCCCCATCGTACATGCCGGAACAACTGATGTCATAGCCATTGAAGTTGTTTATGGAATACGCAGAAGCAATAAGTGCAGCTGGTTCCGTGATGCTGAATGTACTTGTTGCTGAACAGCCGTTGGCATCGGTGATGGTGCAGGTGTATGTTCCCGGACCGATCGCAGTGGATGTTGCGTTTGT
>DATHKF010000558.1:0-6437 GCA_035489505.1 Bacteroidia bacterium
ATCTGGAGCCGTGAATTTGCAGACTCCACGGATATCGTGCATGCAGACTGCAATGGCGATGGAATAATCGGGCAATCGGATACTACAGCAGTCTCCTTGAATTACGGTCAGACACAACCTGCCCGGCTCGCTCCACCGGAAGAAACGCAATTCGTTACAGGTGCTGAGCTGAAAGTATTGATCACACAGGCGGTGTATCAACCCGGCGATACGGTAACCATACCCATCCTGCTCGGCACGGCAAATGCTCCTTTGGTTGATGGTTATGGCCTCGCATTTACTTTGAATTGGGATGAAAGTTTCATTGAACCGGGAACACTCGAATTTGATTATTCCAATTCGTGGTTTGCACCTGCGGGTAACAATGTTCATCTCGAAAAACCGTTTCTGTCTTCACAGTTTTGTGATTTCGGAATCAGCCGGATCAATCACGCCGATTCCAGCGGCGAAGGAATACTGGTGACCATGCGTTTCGTCATGTCGCTCAATGCGGCAGGCCCAATGAAATTCTGGTTCACGCAATGCAAAGTGATCAATCACGATGAAGATACTTTAGCGCTGACCACTACCGGCGGAACGATCAATGCAGTCACCGGCATTGAAGAAATCTTCGCAGCACAAGCCACGGTATTTCCAAATCCATCAACCGGTGAAGTCAATGTTTACACGAACATGCATGGATACGGAACGGTTTCGCTTTACGATCTTACAGGCAGAGTAGTTATGCAAACCAGTACAGAAAATACTGCAGCGATCCGCCTGGACCTGGCGTCGTTTGAAGCAGGCTTCTATTATCTGCAGATTGCGAATGGAGAGAAAGTGGTTACCACGCAGATTGAACTGGTGCGGTAAATGAACTACGTAAGCGCGCAACAGATGATGCGGCCAACCAACCCGTACTTTGAAAAGCCGAACAGGTTCGATGCGCTCATCACAACCGGTTGTTGACTATTTCCTCAACCACCGCCGGGTCGAGAAGTGTGGATGTGTCGCCGAGATTAGAAACTTCGCCCTCGGCCACTTTGCGTAAAATCCGCCGCATAATTTTTCCGGAACGCGTTTTGGGAAGACCGGTTACGATCTGAATTTTATCGGGCTTGGCAATGGGCCCGATTATTTTATTCACCTCCGCAATGATTTCCTGGCGAAGTATATTTTCGTCCGACACTTTTTTTGTGGCAATCACATACGCGTAAATTCCCTGGCCTTTGATGTCGTGCGGGTAACCGACCACGGCACTTTCTACAATTTCCGGGTGCGCGTTAATCGCACTTTCCACTTCGGCCGTACCAATGCGGTGACCGGAAACATTCATGACGTCGTCGACACGTCCCGTGATGCGGTAGTAACCGTCTTCATCGCGACGGCAACCATCGCCCGTAAAATAAAGATTGGGATACGTCGCAAAATAATTTGTCCTGCACCGCTCATGATCGCCATACGTGGTGCGAACAATAGACGGCCACGGAAATTTAATGCAGAGATTTCCTTCGACGCCATTTCCTTCGATCTCATTCCCTTTTTCATCCACAAGAACAGGCTGTATGCCCGGAAGCGGAAGTGTTGCAAATCCCGGTTTTGTTTTGGTGATTCCGGCCAACGGAGAAATGAGAATTCCTCCTGTTTCCGTTTGCCACCAGGTATCTACGATGGGACATTTTCCTTTCCCGATATTCTGATCGTACCATTCCCAGGCTTCCACGTTGATCGGCTCGCCCACAGATCCCAGGACACGAAGCGAATCGAGTTTGTACGGACGAACAAAATCAAGTCCGGCCGCTTCGAGTGCACGGATCGCGGTAGGTGCGGTGTAAAAAATATTCACTTTGTATTTATCGATCACCTGCCAGAAACGACCGGCATCCGGGAAAGTAGGAATCCCTTCGAACAAAACAGAAGTCGCACCGGAAAGCAACGGGCCATACACGATGTACGAATGCCCGGTCACCCAGCCGATATCTGCTGTGCACCAGAAAACATCTTCCGGCTTCCATTGAAAAACATTTTGAAAAGTGTAAGCGGTAAAAATCATGTAGCCGCCACAGGTGTGCACCACCCCTTTGGGTTTTCCTGTGGAACCGGATGTGTACAGGATGAACAGCATGTCTTCGCTGTCCATTTCTTCCGCTGCGCAATCGGCAGAAACGTTTTGCATTTCCTCGTTCCACCACGAGTCGCGACCTGAAATCATTTGCACCTGTTCACCGGTACGTTTGAGCACAATCACCCGTTGAACAGTGGGACAGTCGGCAATGGCTTCATCAACCACGCTCTTGATGGGAATGGCTTTCGCACCACGGTATGCACCATCACTGGTGACGACAACCGAGCATCCGCAATCCTGGATACGTCCCGATAGCGACGAAGCAGAAAACCCGGCGAAGACTACAGTGTGCACCGCACCAATACGCGCACAGGCGAGAACGGCAACGGCCAGTTCCGGAACCATAGGCATGTACAAACAAACGCGGTCGCCTTTTTTTACACTTTTACTTTTCAGGACATTGGCAAAACGACATACATCTGCGTGCAATTCGCGGTATGTAATTTTTCGCGACGCTTCCTTCGGATCGTTTGGCTCCCAATGAAAAGCAACCTTGTCGCCGTTTGTTTCGAGATGCCGGTCGAGACAATTCTCCGTAATGTTCAGCTTACCGTTAATGAACCATTCGATTTTGGGTTCGGTAAAATTCCAGTCGAGCACTTTGTCCCACTTTTTTTTCCACGAAAATTGTTCCGCAATATCCGACCAGAATTGTTCCGGTGCGTCAACACTTTTCCGGTAAGCAGCTTTGTATTCTTCAAAATTTGTGATCTTCATCTTTTCCCGTTCAATAGCTAAATGTAGCAGTGAATGGCCGTGAAAACAAATGATTAACTTGCAAATTCAATCTCAGGTATGAAAACAAACTTCATTTTCTTTTTAAGCGTCACGGTCCTTACACTTGGCTCCTGCGGCGATCCGGCAGAGAATCCAAAAGCGGTTATCGACTCCGTAGTCGAAATAAATAACCAGCTTGATTTTCTGTCAAAGACACCACCCGCATTCGACTCTTCGCTGGCGGCAGCAGTGGGCGCCGACGAATACGGCATGCGGCAATACGTGATGGCTTACCTGAAAACAGGGCCTAACCGCGACCATGATTCCGCAACTGCAGCACAAATCATGAAGGGCCACCTCGACAACATCATGCGCATGGCCGACGAAGGAAAACTGGTTGTTGCCGGTCCGTTCATGGACGACACGGACGTAAAAGGAATTTACATTTTCAATGTCGCCACAATTGAAGAAGCAAAAGCGCTTACTGAAACTGACCCGGCGATCAAAGCGGGAAGGCTCATCATGGAATTGCATCCGTGGTATGGTTCAGCTGCGCTGGTATTGCTGAACAACATGCATCACCGCGTTGAGAAAAAGAGTGTAGCGGACTAGGATTCTTTCCGTTGCCAGAGTAATTTTAATCAGTTCAGTAAACAAATTCGACTATGAAACGACTGCTTCTGCTTCTCACTTTTCTCGGAACGTACCCGGTGTATGCCACCCAGGATGGAGTTACATTCGATGGCAACAACGATTACATCGAGATCGATTCCGTGGCCGATGATCTGGCCGGACTCACGACCTTCACCGTAGAGTTCTGGATGCAGGCCGACAAAAATGTGCAAACGTCAATCCGGGTTGGAATGTTCAGCGTAAACATGCCTACCCAATCCGGTGACAATACGTTCATCATCACGATGGGTGGTTTAAATGCGCAAGATGGAAAACTACTGATCGTAGATAACGTGACAGGCTTTGATTTCGTGAGCACCCAGGTCATTGGTGATAATGTTTGTCACCACATTGCGTATGTACGCAACGGCGCGACGGCGACCATGTACATCGATGGTGTTTCCGTGGGCACACATGTTCCGAATTACACGTTCATACCAACCAACCGATATAGCCTCGGACAGGAGTGGGACATTTCCATTCCATCCGATTTGTACGAAGGAAAAATGGAGGAAGTGCGTATCTGGAATACGGCACGTACCGCATCCCAGATCACAACCAACATGTACAATGAACTTGCAGGCAACGAAAGTGGATTGATTGCCTATTACCCGTTTAACCAAGGCAATCCGAACGGTCCAAATCCGGGATTAACTTTTCTTCCCGATTATTCCCCGAACAACAACGCAGGTACACTGGTGAATTTTGCATTAAGCGGTTCGGTTTCCAATTGGACACGCGTATGCGATGGCCTGATTCCGCCAAATGGAATTGCCGACAACGCAATCGCAGAAGACCGTTACGCATATCCCAATCCGGCTACAAACGAAATTTATGTCAGCAGCACATTTGAAAAACCAGTCGCCGTGCGTATCACGGATATTTCCGGAAAGACTGTGCTCCAGGAAACGCTTCAGGGTACAAATCCGATCGTTGATGTTTCTGCACTACCAGCAGGAATGTATTTCATCTTGGGTGAAGACATTGTTCTGAAGTTCATCAAAGAATAATTGCATGACCGACCGCGAACACCTGGGATCATTGCGGATTCCAACTGAGGAAAATCCGTTGCGGATATTGGTCAGCGCCTGCCTGGTGGGTATAAAATGCGGTGTTGACGGAAGCAGCAATGGTGAATATCCAGGTGTTATACAATTGCTGAATTACAAAACCGCTAAGCTCATCCAGTTTTGTCCTGAATATTTTTCGTTCGGTACACCGCGCGAAATGTGCGACATCCATGGAGGCACGGGAGATGATGTGCTCGACGGAAAAGCAAAAGTGCTTTCCGAATCGGGTATTGACTGGACAGAAGGAATGATCCGCGCTTCTGAAAAAATGCTCGAAGTGGCGAAGCACAACCATATAGAGTTGTGCGTGATGATGGATATTTCCGCAGCCTGCGGTAGCCAGGTGATTTACGAAGGAAACCGGTACGCCGAAAACAAAGTGTACCAGGTGGGTAAAGGTGTTTGCGGTGCGCAGCTTACGCGCAATGGTTTCAAAGTAATCAGCCAGCGCGATTTTGCTTCACTCGAAATTCTCTATAAAAAACTGGATGGTCAGCACGAAATGAACACCGCTGCGGTAGATCATCACGAGCATCCCTGGTACAAGGAATATTTTGGGGATAAGGTTGATTAGTTAAAAAGTTTCTGGTTCGGGACGCAACCAGAAACTTTTTAAACCAGTCCGTCTTTAATTCGTGAATACGTAAGAAATCAACCACACATGCTAGGACGTTGACTCTTGTAAGATGTAGTTTTGCGTTGAACCAAAACTATTTTGCATGATAAAAAACTACTTTCTAATTACATGTTTCCTGTTTCTTTCTTCAACCGTGGGTGCTCAGCAATGGTACCAGTATTTTGACGGAGCCGATACTTCGTCATTCACTGCGATCCTGATCCAGATCGACACCACGGGAGGGAATGTCTGGCAGATTGGCCCGCCACAGAAACAGATTTTCGACAGCGCGGCGAGTGTACCCAACGTGCTGGTAACTGATACGATCAATTCGTATCCGGCGAATGATTCTTCGTCGTTCAGCTTTGCAACGTACCCGTGGATGTCCTGGGGAATTTTCGCGTTGCAATGGAAGCAGAAGCTTGATCTTGATTCTGCGCAGGATGTAGGAGTCATTGAATACTCGCCCGATGGAATTACGTGGACGAGTGTATTCGACAATCCGTTCGTGTATAATTTTTACGGATTTGACACCGTAAATGTCGACACGGTTGCAAGCGGAGTTGTTGGATTCACCGGCACAGATTCCACCTGGAGCGATATCTGGTTGTGTTTCCAGATGTCGTGGCTGCAACAGTTCAACGACTCGATCCGTTTCCGTTACACCATCTATTCCGATTCCACCGACAATCAAAGTGAAGGTTGGATGATCGACAACATGATGATGCACATTACGATTGTTCACACCGCAAAGGGAGAACAGAAAGAGGAATACATGAAAGTATTTCCTTCTGTAACTACCGGCATTGTGAATATCGAAACGGTTGCGCTGCAGGAGTATCACATTATCGAAACGATGCAGCTTGTTGACGTCAACGGAAAAGTGGTGAAGGAGTGGAAAAATGTACCCACGCGTTTCTGGATCGACATCAGTGATCAACCCAACGGAAGTTATTTCCTGAAGGTGACCACGAATAAGCAGACGAATACATTCCCTGTGATCCTGCAACGGTAACATGCGTCGGACAATTTTTGCCCTTGCAATTATTGTACTCATTACAGGAGTGCTTTCCGGTTTCAGAAATGAACCGGCAGGCACTCCTTATGTTTTTCCGAAACTGGTTTTCTTCCCGGAGATGCCGCAGAACACCAGCAATCCTGTTACGGTAGAAGGCGCGGAACTTGGCCGGTATTTATTTTATGACCCGATCCTGAGTTCCGACAGTACCATGGCCTGCGCAACCTGTCACAAACAGGA
>DATHKF010000559.1:0-2272 GCA_035489505.1 Bacteroidia bacterium
GGGCACCGAAAGTCTTCAGCGAAAGCGCCGGGATGACCAACACCGCAGGGCGGCATTGGGTGCGGAGGACATGGCTCAGCGAACCAGTCATCGTGAATGGAGATAGCAACAAAGCTCTGTCCGTACGTGGTTCTGAGCAATTCAATTTTGCGCGCAGCGTCGGGACAGTTGGGGCAGGTGTGACCGGTCCATTCTTCAATGAGCGCAACACGTTTGGTGGTATCGAAAGTGGATGTAGCAGCCGTGTCAACGTCATTTGGAATTACAATGTAATCGCACATGCTGAATGTGACAACAATTCCAACGGCAAGTGGCAGTATGGCTCTCGTAATTTTCATCTTATTTAATCACTAAAATTCCCGGACCACCGTTAACGTTCTGCCACTGCGTACTGCGCACTATTTTTACTGCGCACTACAATTCCACTTCCCAGGCCTGCAATACTTCCTGCGTAACCGTATCGTAAATGAGCGCAACGAGGTGACAATTCGTGGCATCGTATGCAACCGGAACAGTATATTCTGAAGGAAGCGTATAGGAATACGTTGTCCCCACAGCAGTTGGTCCGGTAGAAATAGAATTTCCGGCAATTGATCCCGGTGTGTTTACGCATTCGCGCAGCACGTGTTCAAACACAAACTGGGAATCACACAGGAGTCCATCTGTTTGCCAGCCAACCATTCCGCTTTCAGTAAGCATAATGCAAACGTTCACGTTACCGGTATACGTTTGCAGCCAGGTGCCCCAAACCGTAACACCCAATCCGCGTGAACTGGAATTGTACACGTGTTCGATATGCATCGAAGCGCAGGCGTCTTCATTCTGGATGCTGTCTACGAGCCCAGGCCATACACCTCTTGTTTTCACTTCGTTGTTTGGATAGCCGAGACGGTTAACCAATCCTTGCGGAGGAGATGAAGGGCCTACCGGAAAAGTTGCGCTGTAACTCTGACCGGTCGGGCAGCGAAAGTCTTCGGCAAAAGCGCCGGGGTGACCCACGCCACAATTCGGCATTGCGTGCGGAGGACATGGCTCAGCGAAAAAGTCATCGTGAATGGAGATGGCGATGAATGATTCGCCGTACAAACTGTCGAGCATGTGAATGTCGCGCGCCGCAGCAGGACACGCGATGCACGTGTGACCGGTCCACTCTTCAATAAGCGCAACGCGTTTGCTCGTATCGTGTCCGGCGGAAACGGGGCCTGTTACTTCATTTGGATTCGTGATGTAATCGCACATGCTGAATGTAAAAGCAATGGCAACGGCAACCGGGGCAATGTATCGCGAGTATTTCATCTTCCTTAAAATTACAAAATAGGATTGTTAAAATGAACTGGTAATGGTCATGGCGAATCCGTTCGAGGCAGGAACGAAACGGCATACGCCGCCTACGCAGAAAATACCGGCACGTTGTTTTCCGTAACCAACTACGATACGGTTGGTGCCCCAGTAATATCCAACCTGTCCGTTCACGTAATGCACGCGGTGGAACGGGTCTTCATTGCCATAATTGTATTGGTCCATTGCAGATACGAACCAGTTGTCGCCAATGGTCAGTTCGGCGAGTACAAGTCCCCAGCTGCCGTAATCTTCGGTAGCGTACAGGTGCTCAATGTCTGTCCTGAACGTGAGTTTGTCGCTCAGTTTGAAAATCAGATCGAACACCACGATGTGCGAAACAATCAGCGGGTAACCACTTTTTCCTTCGATCACGTTTTTGTTGTAGCTGTTGAAGCTGTACAGGAATGTTCCTTTGAATTTCGGTCCGAACTTTTTGAATATTTCCACATTCACATCCTGGAAATAAATTTCGCCCAGCGAATAATTATTGGTGGTGTAACCGAGACGTGAACCCGCGTCGTCGTGCAATTCCGTAGTATCAAGACCGTACGATGAGGAGTAATTCAGCGTTACGCTTGTTCCGTATTTGCCACCGAGTTTTTTACCTTTTTTAAACTTGTATCCGACTTCAGCCTGGAAGCCGGTTTCGCCATTGGGCTGCGTGGCGTACGGGTAAAATGCTGCAAGCTGGTACGTGTGTTGTTTCGTCAGCGCCGGAAGGTAATTGATGATGCAGCTTGTTCCTGCAGCATCGCGGTCGGAGCGGAATCCGAAATTGTCGACCTGTTTCATGGCGACTGAAATCCCCAGTCCTTTTTGTGCATACGTAGCCGAAATGAATAGGGCTGTTCCGGGTTTGTAGATGTAATTGTTGCCCAGCGTAGGATCGTTGATCTTGTAAGCGTATTCGCCAAAAAGATTAAACCGTTCG
>DATHKF010000560.1:0-4127 GCA_035489505.1 Bacteroidia bacterium
GTCAGCCGCAGATTACGCTGATTGCGCAGATGTGAAACTTGCTAAAAATTTTAAATGATTTAATTCGCTACGGCGAATTGATTCCTGCGAATCGATCCACCTCAGCGGATCATTAAATCACTTAGAAATTGCATGAGCGCAGAATCTGCGATATCTGCGTAATCTGTGGCAAAAAAACAGTGCTGTACCTCGTTAGCCGGCTTTAATCCGCCGCGGCGGATCAAAGTGCAACGCCACTAATTTTTTGATCATTCGTTGCCAAATTGTCCAATTTCCCTATATTTGCACTCCATTTTGGAAAACCAATAACACAATTTCATCATGAACCTGCTTCAATACGCTGAAAACCAGCTTTTAACAAAGACATCACATCCTTCTTTCAAGGCTGGTGATACTGTAAATGTTCACTACAAAATCAAAGAAGGCGAGAAAGAGCGTGTTCAGCAGTTCACTGGAGTTGTTCTTCAGCGTCGCGGACATGATACAGTTGCATCTTTTACCGTTCGCAAGATGTCGAATGGTGTAGGTGTTGAACGTATTTTCCCGCTTCACTCTCCATTCATTGAGAAAATTGAAGTGAAGAAAAAAGGTGTTGTACGTCGTGCACGTATTTTCTACCTGCGCAACCTCACTGGAAAGAAAGCCCGTATCACAGAAAAGATCCAGGTTTCAGAATCTGCTGCTGCATCTACCGAAGCGTAGTCTTCTTAAATTATACCTTGAGCCCCGCTGCATAATTGCAGCGGGGCTTTTTGTTGATGTTCGGTTAACGAGGAGTTCTCACTGCGAATTTACTTTTGATTCGTAATCAAGTGAACACCCTTGAAGCCCCGTGTATTTTGTTCCGGGCAGCTCAAACCGCTTGTCGTAATTCTATCCTTTTAAGAACATACGATAATGAACAAAGGTTTGACCCTTCTTTTATTCCTTGGCTTTCTTTTTCTCACGATGCAAGTGCACGCACAATGTTCAGGCGCCATCGGTGTTTCCGGTGCCGGTTGTGGTTGCCTGGCGGGGTGCAACCTTACTTCATTCGGTGGGCCGAACTGTGGCGGTGGCGTAGCAGGCAACTGTTCTGCGGGACAGGTTGCCATGGGAGTCAATATTGCTGTGCCTGCAGGTTGTACGTATACCGTAAATGGCACCATGGCGAACCGTTCCGGTTGTTCGGCTTCCGGGGCCGATGCCGGTGAACAAATGAAGGTGGACATTCTGGGTGGCGTAAAACCTTTTCAAACCGGTGCATCCAATTCAACACTCACGGACAGTTATGTGCTCACCGGGCCCGGCACAATCCGCGTGTCGGGTACCGCAAACAGGGCCGATGAAATTATTACTTACACGATATCGGGTTCGGCGGGATGCCCATCGTGTAATCCATTACCGGTTGAGCTGATTTATTTTTCAGCGGTTGCCGAAGAAAATTATGTCAAAGTCAGTTGGGAAACCGGAACGGAAATCAATTGCGACTACTTTACAATAGAACGCGCAGGAGCAGATGGAATTTTTTTGCCGGTTGGAACGATGACTGGCGCAGGAAACAGTTCCCAGCTGGTGTATTATACCAACTACGATGCAAATCCATTGAAGGGTGTTTCTTATTACCGGTTGAAGCAAACTGATTTCAACGGCGACTATAAATATTATCCGCCGCAACCCGTTTACTTCGACGGAGAATATCGTGTAAACACATTGAACACGTGGAATTGCGAAAGCGGTTTGTGTTTCTACGTGTATGGATGGGAAGGTCCTGTGCAAGTAACCGTATTCGATGCCGCAGGAAGACAGATTGCTTCACAAACAGTTCTGGAGGATGGTACAGGAACCATTCCGTTGGATGGAAATGCAACGGGAATTTATATGGTGCATTTCGTTGGAACCCTGCACCGGGAAATACGAAAAGTAAACCGGTAAATTCAGTTCCTGTTACCCGGGCTGAACAGTCAGGATGCGCACTCCGTTCACGGGAAACAATTCAGAACTCAAAAGCGCGTTCACGTCAATTCCATTGGCGATGGAGAGTGAGCAAAAATTTTCCACGCGTTCCTGGAGAACATTTTCCGGAAGTAATTTGTCGCGAAGTTTTCTGAACTGCGAAGTAAAAACTTCCTCGCGTTGTTTGATGGCGCGGATCATGCGTACTTCCACCACCTTCAATGCGTCACCGGCTTTTTTCATTTCGGCTTCAGCAAAAGCACGCAATGTGGCATCGGCACGCGACGCTTTATCGGCAATGGTGGAGCGCAAAAGCTCGATCACTTCTTTTTCATTCTCGAGGGAAAGTTCCTCTCCTGCCCTGTCGGCGAGTTTTTTCTTCAACGCCTCATCAAAATCCGACATGAGTTCGGTAACAGTCACGCGATTTTTGTTCATCCACTCGACATCCTTCGAAGAAATCTGCATGCCGAAAAAACGCGGCTGCAACACCGGAAGCGAAACGCGGTAATGATCAAACATCTTTTTGTACTGCAGCCAGTACACGATTTCACCCGGGCCGCCGACGTACGCCACGTTGGGTAAAATCAATTGCTGGTAAACAGGACGCAGGACCACATTCGGACTGAAATTTTCCGGGGCATTTTTTAATTCTTCCAGGAAATCATGCCCTTTCGAAAACATGCTTCCGTCATTTACCACGTGAAGTCCATCTGTGCCGTGTTCGATCCGTTGACGTGAAGTGCCATCGAGATGAAACAGGTTGATCTTTCTCGGATTGACCTGCGTGGCATATCCTTTCGAAGAAAGAAACGCGTTCGTTTCCAGGACAAGTTTTTCGGAAGTAGAATCGCGCAGTTCTTCTGTAAAAATTGCGGTCATCATCCGCTTGAGCTCGGCGTGATCCGGGTCAAGGACAATGATCTTATCGCCGAAAAGCCAGTGCACAAATTCGCGTGTGGCCTGCGCAAGTGTTTTACCGGGCGCGTAAATTTTCTTCAGCACCGCCGACATTTCCAGCGCTTTGGGCGATGAGCCCAGCACACCGGTTACTTCCTCAATGAACATGGAAAGATCGTCGGTAGTCAATCGTCCAACGGCGCCATGCTGCGGTGTATTCCAGGTAATTTTTTTACCGAACATAGTCACCGAGCGGATCTCGTCTATGTCGTGATCTTCGCTGGCCATCCAGTAAACCGGCACCACGTTTGCGCCGTACATCTGCGAAAGTTTCTCTGCAAGTTTAATAACCGATGCGATTTTGTAAACGAAGTAAGACGGTCCACCTACCAAACACAACTGGTGTCCGGTTGTTACTGTACACGAACCGGGTTGTGCAAGACGATCGGCCAATGCTGCCGGGAAGATATCTGGGGTGCGTTCGTACTGCTGTTTAAGCACTGAAGCAAGCAACGCACGGTTGTAATTTCCCGCCTGTACTTTCCGGATGGCGTATTCGTATCCTTTCTGATCGGGGCGAAAATCGTAGAGGGTTTCCAGTTCGGGAGTGCCTGCTACATAATCAAGAAACAGTCGCGGAAATCCTGGTAAGGAAGAAAAGGGAATTTCGGTGACCGTGTCCATACGGGGCAAAAATACGAATAAAGGGCGGGTATGCTCATCGATTGGATGAGTTAAGGGGGTAGCCGCTGATTTCGCAGATGACGCAGATTCGCAACCTGCTAAAAATTTTGAATGGATTCAATCAGATCGCGCAGCGATCATTAATTCTTTTTAAGAATTGGGACAAGCATAGAATCTGCGTGATCTGCGGTTAAAACTGCATCTGAAAACCGCTGAAGCGGTTGAGGGCACATGGGCTACCCATTGCCAGGGGCTTAAGCCCCCGGCAATGGAATCAACACTACAACAAAACGGTTTCAACCGTTTCTCACCGCTACTTGCGCGTAATCGTAAACTCCACCCGCCGGTTAAACGCCCGCCCCGGCTCGGTGTCATTGCTCTCCACGGGTTTTGTTTCACCGTACCCCACAGCGGTTACACGTTCTGCAGCTACGCCATGTTCTACAATGTATGTGCGCACTGCGAGCGAGCGATCTTCCGAAAGTTTTTTATTGTCCGCATCGCTGCCTACATTATCCGTGTGGCCACCTATTTCAATAGCCATCGCCGGATTTTCTTTCATCATCACCACTACCCGGTCCAGTTCAGGAAACGATTCCGGTTTCAAT
>DATHKF010000561.1:0-18210 GCA_035489505.1 Bacteroidia bacterium
ACAGCAACTGGTTCCCCCATTCGGTCCCCACTGAAGCAGTCTTCGTTCCATTGGCAACGGCCCAGTTACCATTGAAGTAACCTGAGTAGTTCGAATTATTCGCTCTCCAGCCTACAACGGCAATATCGTTGTTACCGATAATGAGTCCACCGCCAAATCCGATTCCATAAACACCAATACCGAATGCAGCTCCATTGTAATTTCCTAAAACACCCATGTGCTGGTTACCCGACGCCATGGCGTTATATCCGTAAACACCTGCACCGCCTGCGTTCGCCACAGGACTACTGCACACACCGTAAAGTCCTGCCCGCGTATTGGCAGTTCCGATTCCGGCATAATTACCCAATCCACCCGCACCTGCACCGCTTCCCGTATAAACTCCTTGAACTGCTGAGAAATTTGTGGTGGAAGTCGGGAGTACTTCACCCCATGTGCCGGAACCGTTCTGTGCGCTGTATCCGTTTATTCCGAACGGCAGCGTTGCGGTTGAAACAGCCGACATCATGTCACCGACGTAAGGTGAAGCCGTTGCACCGAATACAAACTCTCCATCCGTAGGATTGAAGCGTCCACGTTCTACGTTATTGCAGTAAAAACGAAATGGCTGAGCATTTAATGTTCCGATGAAATTCGCAGCAGCAATCGTATTGCCCGAGAGTGTCCATCCGTTATTGGAACCGAGTTGCTCTACCCATACCGCGCCGTTGTACCACCAGAATGTTCCGGTTGTGGTATCGTATACTTTGAGTCCTGTTGCCGGAGCAACAATGGCCCCACGCTGCGCACTGGTCATGCGTGGGATCAATATCCCTGTGGTGGTAGAGGCAACGTCGAGCATTGCGCTTGCTGCAGGCGCTGCGCCCGTTCCGTTGATGCCAACGTTTTGCGCTTCAGCGCTAATTGAAAAAACAGCACAGGCTGTAAATAGCAAAAAGTAAAATTTGTTCATGTGTAGGGAAGTAAGATATACCCGCTAACATACGAAATACAGGCGTCGGAGGTTCAATTTTTATCGACAAAAATCTCAACATTTTCTCAGCACCGTCACAATTTGCCCAAATTGAGGGGTGTAAAAAAAGACGACCAGATTCCAGCCTTGTTTTCCGAGCTATTTATTACCCAAAATCAAAAACCGGCTACGTCCCCGACTTCCCTTTTTTTTGCAGTTTTACCTCGTGTTTCGTCAATGGAAAACTTTCGAAAATAAAAACAGGGATTTTGAGCAGGTCGCTCTGTTCCTCTGTGAAAAATTTTCGGTCTCCGCATTTTTCACCCCGGGAACCGGAAACGGATGGGGACGGAAACAGGTACTTGGCCTTGGCGTGCTGAAATCTGTAAACGATTATGAAGGAAATCACCTTCAAAAACTCGGTCAGCTGGTTGACAAAAATAACGACTGGATCATGGGCCATCTCGGTTATGACCTGAAGGAGGAAACCGAGCAGGTGTACAGCGTAAAACCCAATGAAGACGGATTTAACGACCTCTTCTTTTTTATTCCTGAAATAGTTGTCCTGCACAATGAAAACGGTTTGCTCATTGGGGGAATGAGTGAAGAAAAAATTGACGGGATTGCAACGCTGATAGACAATTACACAGCGGCCACGGCACTTTCTTCTCCTGTTTCACTGCAAGAGCGAACATCACAGAGCGAATATTTTTCAAACAGCGAAGCCCTGCTCCGGCACATCCAGCGCGGCGACATTTACGAAATCAACTACTGTGTTGACTTCCGCGGAAACTCTTCTTCACTTGAGCCTGCCAGCGTGTTTCGTGCACTGCAGAAAATTTCCGATGCACCTTTTGCCACACTATACAGGAATGAAAACAGCTGGCTCATGTGTGCGAGTCCCGAACGCTACATGGCGAAAAACGGTAACCGCCTTTTTTCTCAACCCATGAAAGGAACACGCCGCCGGGGAAACACTGCTGCTGAAGATGAAGTTCTCATTCACGAACTTCAAAACGATGCCAAGGAACGCATGGAAAATGTAATGATCGTAGACCTGGTGAGGAACGATCTTTCACGTGTGGCGCAGAAAGGAACAGTACACGTGAGCGAATTGTTTGGTGTGCATTCGTTCCGCACCGTTCACCAGATGATCTCCACTGTAGAATGCGAAGTGCGCGAAGGCGTTTCCTTTGCAGAAATTGTTGGCGCAACCTTTCCGATGGGATCAATGACCGGCGCCCCGAAAATCCGCGCGATGCAGCTGGCTGAAAAATACGAAGACCAATCGCGGGGAATTTATTCGGGCTCCGTGGGATACATCACGCCTGAAAAAGATTTTGATTTCAACGTGGTGATCCGCAGCATTACCTGGAACAGCCAAACCGGGAATGTATCGGCAAAAGCCGGAAGCGCACTTACTTCCACTGCAATTCCTGCATTGGAACATGAAGAATGCATGATTAAAATCCAGGCGATGATGAATGCACTCAAAAGGGTGTAATTTTGCATTGTGCTCAATGCTGCAAAAATTACCCAGGTGCTCCATGACGATTTCGGTTACCGCGAAGGAGAAACGATTCTCGTTGGAGTTTCCGGTGGTGCCGACTCAACAGCTTTGCTGCACGTATTGCATGCCGCCGGAATTTCAATAGCTGCCGCACACGTGAATTATGGTTTGCGCGGAATTGAATCGGATGCGGAAGAGCAGTTTGTATCCGGGTTGTGCGCTAGCCTGGGAATTCCGCTTTACCTGCGCAAAACGAATGAAGAGGAACTCGCTGCGTTAAGCAACAACCTCCAGGAATCAGCACGCATTTTTCGTTACGCGTTATTCTCCGAAATACTGGAGAAAGAATCGCTTTCATGGATTGCGACTGCGCATACTTCCGACGATCAGCTTGAAACTGTGCTCATGAATCTCATGCGTGGTTCGGGCCTGCGCGGAATGCAGGGCATAGCGATGAAACAGGAAAAAGTGATCCGTCCGCTCCTGCTTTTTTCGCGTGGAGAAATTGAAAATTATCTCGTCGCCAACGATCAGCAATGGTGCACCGACAGTTCCAATGAAACAGATGCGTACCTGCGCAACCGCGTGCGTCACCATCTCGTTCCGGCGGTTAAGGAACTGGATGAACGCAATGGCGCGGGATGGCAATCGACCATCCGGCAACTGAAAGCCACAGGCGAACTTCTCGACGAATTGATGGAGGCGTGGATCAGCCGTGTTTCGAACGCGGACACTGACGCTGTTTATTACAACTTCGAAAAGCTGAATGAGTTTCCGCAGCCTCACCTGTTGCTGAATTATGTGCTGCACAAACGCGGAGTGAACATTCAATTCTCGCCGGAAGAGTATGAAACGTTGCTCACGCAACAACCGGGGAAAAAATATTACGACGGAAAAACCGAATTGCTCGTTGACCGCGGACAACTCATCCTGGCATACATGCAAAAACCGGCCGGTGAATTTGTCCTGATGAGTGATACGCAACCTGCAGATTGGTCGTGTAGTTTTATCGATGATGTTGATCCGAAAAAATACACCGGATATGAAGCGGTGATCGGTCACATCTCAAGGACATCCGTTTTATCCGTTCGTCCCTGGAAAGAAGGTGACCGCATTTATCCGCTGGGATTTAACGGATCGCGGAAAGTGAGCGATGTGCTGACGGAAATGAAAATTCCTTTGCACGAGAAACGCAATTTCCCGGTAGTGGTATGCAGCGATGAGATCGTTTGGATTCCGGGATACCGCATTGCAGAAAAATTCCGGGTGACGGAAAAAACAAAAACAGCTGTGCACATCAAATGGAACCGGTAAAATTCGAAGAGCGGCAATATCATGGACTTAACCGGCATTCGCTGGTGCGACGCATGTTGCTCAGCGTGTTTTGTTTTGTTGCGTATTACTGGTCGGAGAACCCAAAGCCGGTGGATGTTTCCATCATTCACATTGGCGAGTATCCCGGAGACCTGCGTTACGGCGAATTGTTTTTTGTACTTGGCCTTGTGCTCATCGCACTCTCGGTTGCTTTGCTGTTTGTGCCACACATGAAAACTGTTGTCACCGAAAACGGAATTGTCTTAACCGGGAAGTTTCCGGGGAGGCGGGTTGAGATCCCGTTTTCGTCAGTAGTTTCTGCCCGGAAGATTACCATCCGCCCCTCAATTTTCAACAGGCCGGTTTTTAATCTCCACACCAAAGGGAGGATAAGATTCTACACCTGGGGCAATGAAATGATCGAAATCGCGGGAAAAGACGGGAAAGTTTTCCGGGTGGGGAGTCAGCGGTCGACCGAATTGATGAACGTGTTGAAAACCCGTTTGTCGACGAATCACGGAGCCTAACCTATAAAGGGTTATATTCGTACAACAAGGACACACACACCCAAACAAACCCATCTTCCATGAACACAGCTACAGCCACCGCAACGGTTATAGACAAAGAATTTGTCCGTGACCTGAGTTTTCCCAAAGATGATGTTCTTCTCAGTATGGATGAGCGCCGCAAGCGCCGATTAGAACTGGACCGCGCCCTGATCCTGGGCAATGTGGACCACTCGAAAGTGAAAATTTATTTCACTGATAATGAAGGATTCAAGCAGGTAGAAACCACGATCTGGGCCGTTACGGAAGAACGGATCATTCTCAAGAGCGGAATGGTCATCCCGATCAGGCGAATTCACGAAGTGATCACTTAAGGCGCATTATTCGTCGAAAAGGCTCACATTCAAACCAACATTTCTTTGTTAATAACTTTTTCTGCCTATATTTGTTATTCAGGCAGGAGGCACAATACCTGCATATAATTTTCACGTAATCCGCTGACTATGAGAACTTCAGGTAAAGTTCCCCCGGTTATTATTGCGATTGTACTTCTTTGCTCAGTGATGTTTCTTGGAAGCTTCACACAGAACAACGCTGTACGTATGAAATGGACGAGCTATGTAGTACACCAGCTCAACAACGAAGCTGATGTTCACTTCGTAGGAACCATCCCGAATGGCTGGAAGATCTATTCCAAAACCATGACCGGTGTGGACGGCCCTTTGGCAACGACTTTTGAATTCGATCCGTCAGAATCGTATGAACTGTCAGGCGATGTAAACGAGTCGGGCAAGTCGAGCAAATTCTATGATTCACAGTATGGATTTGAAGTATCCTGCCTCGAAGGCCAGGTGCATTATATCCAGCACATTAAAATCAAGGATGGCTCAGAAAACTTCATCATCAAAGCGGTTGTTAATTATATGCTGAACCGCCCGGGTGAATCGCTTTCGCCTGACGACGAAGATTTCGAGATTACGATCCAGTAAACAAGCGGTCCCCTCCGCTTACAAATAACTTTCAAACGTGTTGAGATAACGTCTAAATTTGGACGCTCAACACGTTTTAATTTTTTTATATGATTCGATCGCTTTTCAGTTTGCGTAAGTGGGTGCCGGCCATACTGCTCCTGCTGCTTGTGTCGCCACTCGTTCTGCAGGCGCAGAATAAACCGGACATGCATTGCAAGTGGACCTATTCCACGCAAAAGATCAGTGACTGCGAATTTGATCTCGTATTTACCGCGACGATCGAAAAGACGTGGCACCTGTATTCACAGATCCCGGTTCCGGACGGCCCGTTGCCAACAGAATTTATTTTTGATAAATCTTCAGACTACGATCTCGTTGGGAAGCCATCAGAACCCAAGCCTATCGAGGCGGCCGAACCGATTTTTGGTGATGGCGTGATCATCAAATACTTTGCAGACAAAGCTGTATTCAAACAGCGCATCAAAGTAAAAACCGATAAGCCATTCAAAGTCACCGGTATCATCGACGGAATGGTTTGCAACGAAGGACAATGCGTAAACTTTTTTCCAAACCCAACTTTTTCGTTTGACATTTCCGGCAAACCCTGCGATGGTGTAATCGGGCCAACAGGACCTGCGGGAAGCACAGGCTCAACGGGTTCAACGGGTGACGTAAAAGAGCCCGACACAACCGGTGGCGGCACGGGCAACGGTGGCGGAACCGCAGGATGCGATTGCGTTGAAGAAATAAAAGTGGCTGTTACCAGTGCAATGGCCGATGCAAACAAGTCGGGACATCCCTTCGTGGATACTGCTGGTTGCAATACATCCCTGGTGAAACCGGCTGCCGGCGAATTGACATTCAACGAAGAAAGCAAATCGTTCTGGCTTGTATTTATACTTGGTTTCCTGGGCGGATTAACTGCGCTGCTCACGCCATGCGTATTCCCTATGATTCCGCTTACCGTGAGTTTCTTCACCAAGCGAAGCAAAGACCGCAAAACCGGTTTGAGAAATGCATTCTCGTATGCATTGTCCATCATTGTTATTTACGTTGCACTCGGCATGCTCATCACCGTTCCCCTAGGGCCG
Source organism: Bacteroidia bacterium (assembly GCA_035489505.1). GTDB lineage: Bacteria > Bacteroidota > Bacteroidia > Palsa-965 > Palsa-965. The sequence goes on from DATHKF010000561.1 coordinate 6,345, forward strand.
GATGCGCTCAATGCCATGTCGAGCAGCGCCGTATTCAACCTGATCTTTTTCTTCGTCTTCATCATTTTCGCGATCTCATTCCTCGGTGCATTTGAGATCACGCTGCCATCGCGTTTCGTGAATAAAGTCGACAGCGCTTCCGACAAAGGCGGCCTGCTCGGAATTTTCTTCATGGCATTTACGCTTTCACTCGTTTCGTTTTCATGCACGGGCCCGATCATCGGCACGTTGCTTGTGGAAGCAGCACGCGGCGGAAGCTATATGGGCCCTGCCATCGGAATGTTTGGTTTTGCACTCGCCCTCGCATTGCCGTTTGCTTTGTTCGCCATGTTCCCGGGATGGCTCAACTCACTGCCGAAATCAGGTGGTTGGCTGAACTCTGTAAAAGTGACGCTCGGTTTCATCGAGATTGCACTGGCGTTGAAATTCCTTTCGACCGTTGATCTTGCGTACCACTGGGATATCCTCAAGCGCGAACTTTTCCTCGCGATCTGGATTGTGACCGCCATTATGCTCGGCATGTATTTGCTTGGCAAGTTGAAGCTCTCCCACGACAGCGACACCAAACACATTTCCACCACGCGCGTACTTCTCGCACTGGTCACGTTCACGTTCGCTGCATACCTCATTCCGGGCATGTGGGGCGCACCTGTGAACTTTGTGAGCGGGTATCTTCCACCTTCGCATTACCGCGAATGGAAAGATCCTTCCACGAGCGATTGTCCGCACGACTTGTCGTGCTTCCACAATCTCGATGAAGGGCTGTGCTACGCGAAGAAAGTGGGCAAACCTGTATTCATTGACTTCACCGGTTACGCCTGCGTGAATTGCCGGAAAATGGAAGACTTCGTTTGGCCAAAACCGGAAGTCTACAAATTCCTCAGCGAAAAATATGTGGTGATCTCGTTGTACGTCGACGATAAAGAAGAGCTTCCGGAGAGCCAGCAGTTCACGAGTCCAACTTTCGGCCGCATCAACACGGTTGGAAAAAAATGGAGCATGATCGAAGCGGAGTATTACAACCAGAACTCACAACCGCTTTACGTTCTCGTTGACAACGAAGGAAAAGTTCTTGCTGCACCGAAGGGATATACGCCGGATGCTGCAGAGTATTCTGCGTTTTTGGAGAATGGGGTGAAGGAATACGAGAAGCGGAAAACGCAGGCGATTAAGTAATCGAGCTTCTTTAGAATAGCCGCAAAGGCGCAAAGCACGCAAAGAAAATCGCAGAGGTTAGAAAGCAAAGTGCGCAAAAGAATCGCTGCGCGATTTGTTTCGGATTCGATTGAAATTAATTTCACAAACATGTTTCTGATTCCACATTAAATCGCGAAGCGATTTACTCCGTTCGCCGTGCCGCGCAAGTAACATTTAAGTTTTGCGCTGCGTCGCCGTGGCGCCGTGGTGAATTTAAAAAAATGGTTAGTGCGTGTGCCTGCGCAACTCGAAATTCTTCCCGAGATATACTCTCCGCACCTGCTCATCAGCAGCAAGTTCTTCCGCAGTTCCGGCTTTCAGGATTTTTCCTTCAAACAAAAGATACGCGCGGTCAGTGATCGTAAGTGTTTCGTGCACGTTGTGATCCGTGATGAGAATCCCGATATTTTTTTTCTTCAGGCTGAACACAACCGATTGAATATCCTCCACAGCAATCGGATCGACACCGGCAAAAGGTTCATCCAGCAAAATAAATTTTGGGTCGTTAGCGAGACAGCGTGCGATCTCTGTACGCCTGCGTTCTCCACCGGAAAGCGAGTCGCCGTTGTTCTTGCGGATATGCTGGAGCCCAAATTCATCGAGCAGTGTTTCCAGTTTGTGAGCTTGTTCTGCTTTCGTGAGTTTCGTCATTTCCAGCACAGCCATGATGTTGGACTCCACCGTTAATTTCCGGAACACTGATGCTTCCTGCGCGAGATAACCAATACCGCGTTGTGCGCGTTTGTACATGGGTTCATTCGTGATATCTGCTTCGTCGAGATACACACGTCCTTCGTTGGGTTTGATCATTCCCACGATCATGTAGAATGAAGTTGTTTTCCCAGCGCCATTTGGCCCGAGCAAACCTACAATCTCACCTTGCTGCACCTGGATGGAAACTCCCTGTACCACCACGCGGTTTTTATATTTCTTGACGATGTTATCTGCGCCGAGGATCATGGGTTAAAGATCGGAATTAATGTCACATGGACGCAAAGCCGCAGAGATCGCAGAGTAAAGCGCAAAGTTGATATAACAATTATTAAGAGTAAGTCTTTGCAGAACCTTAGCGCACTTTGCGGCTTTGCGTCTATCTCAGAACAGTATCTGCAACGAAACCCGCACACCCACCGGTTTTACCCTCGGGTTATCGAGATACGTCAGCCGCCAGAAACAATCCACGCGGAAGAAACGGAAAATGTTCTCGATGCCTGCACTCGCTTCCATGTACGGACCTTTGTTCAGCGTAAACAAGGTCGTCGGGAATTTCAGTGCGTCCTGGTTTGATTTGCTCACGCTGCCCCATACGCAACGGTACGACACGACTTCACGCCATTTCAGTTTGCGCATGAGTGGAATTTTATTGAGGAAAAATCCATCGAAGTGGTGAATGATCGTGGCCATGGCATACTGGTCGCTGGCGAACTCATAGTAGTTCATCATGTTGAATGATGCCCAGTCGTACACGTACGTTTCATTACCCGGGTGCAGGATCATGAGCGGGTACGGAAGCAGTCCCCAGATTTTTCCGGCTTCAAGAATGTAATTCGTGTAGCCAATCGGGTTGAGGCGTATGCGGTCGTCGAGGTTAATACTCACGCGCTGGTAACTGTAATCGGAATTCAGCACGCCTTTGAGACCCGCCACATACTGCACCTGTATCACCGGGTAACGGGTGCCCATGCTCACGCGGGAGAAAACGCCTTCAATGTATTTTTCATCCCAGGCAAAACGGAAGTTCGCACGTATTTCAGCCGTTTGAATTCCCGGTTTGTATTCCGTCTCCCCGGTTCCAGGAAGTATCCGGTAATATGTAGTATCGTTTAGCGGATACATGTTCCGGTTCACGACCGAGAGACGCATATTAAAACCGGTAAACCAGTCGCGTTCGTACCACACTTCGTACTGTTCCACACGCGTCATATTGTTGAGCGGGTTACGCCGGAAAATCGAAGCGAGCAGGTTGTCGCTGGTAAATGCGTTGTTGCTTTGACCAAGGATCTCATAATCGTTTTTGTAATTCACACCAACGAGTTGTCTTGGTTTTTTCGTGATGAACGATTTAAAACCAAAATTGTATTTGAATTCCCTGTCCTTCACACCGTATGCTGCGTAACCACTCAGCTCCACCCACCTGCTGAAACTGTTACTCGTACGTCCACCCAAACGGAAGCGCACGCCTTCAATCTGGTTACCGGAAATCGTTTTGTACCATGGACCATACTCAAACGGACCAATGATCTTGTAACCTCCGTACGCGACAATAACAAGGTCTTCCCACGTTTTGTAAATCGGAAGGTTCTGTACAGAATCAACCATGTCGTATATTCCTTCTTCGGCCTTCGAGAGCGTATCGTGTCGCGCATTCGCCCAGAACGTACTGTCGCGTTTCTCGGCTCCGGGTTCGACAATGATATTTTCCGTTCGTGTGTAGAAGTCATCGTCCTTCGGTTGGTTGATGAGAATGTTCCGGTACGAAGTTGTTTTTCTTCCGTACAATCCCATCTGCCGTTTCGTCAATGCAAAATCGGCAACCACTTTTTCTTTGACGAGCATCCATGCGCCGGAAGTATTGTCATAATCCTGGATGACGTAAAATGCATTCACGTAATTCAGGTTCGCATCTTCCGTGATAGTCATTTCGAGACGCTTCACGGCGAATGACGTATCCGCAATCCACATATTTCCGACAAACAAAAGTTCCTGCTTGCGCCGCGGTTTGAACTGGATCTGGTAGCACCAGTGTCCGTCAATCGTTACGCTGTCGACGAGGTAATATTTGTAAAAGATCACACCTTGATTGGAGATCGGGCTCACGAAATGTTTTCCGAACAGGATGATGTTGTTCTCGTAGATGTTTACATCCTGGTACATTTCACCGGTGAACTGGGAAATGGATGCGTCTTCAATACCGGAAACTTTGGATCCTTTGATAACCTCCTTTTTGGTTTTCGGATCTTTCCGGTAGTAGAAATCCGAAACTGTTTCCGAAAAGAACATCGGCAGGTGTGGTTTCTCCGTAGGATTCGTACTGTCGATTCCGTCGAAGATGAACTGCACCGGTTTCATGATCTTGCGTTTCTGAAAATCTTCGGAAATATTATTGAGATCGAATTCCAGTTTGTTGTACGATTCGTACTGGTAAGCGTCGAGTTTTTCCTTGTTGTTCTGCGGCTTGTGGGCCCATACTTTTTTCAGAAGCGTGACCGCAGGATTTTCGCCGGGATAAATAATTACCTCGTTCATCATGCCCACAGTCTTCACCATCGGAATGTTGATCGTTTGCTTTACACCATTGCGGATCGGCAATACTGTGGTGTTGTACCCGATGTACTGGGCGCGCATGGAATCGGCCGGCGTGGTTGTGATGATCGTGTAATTGCCTTCAATATCACTTACCGCACCCGCTTTTGTTCCGAGCAGGATGATATTCACGAAAGGCATCGGCTCGTTAGTAGCGGTATCGTAAACCTGGCCGGTGATAATCGTGTTTTGTCCCCACGCAATCTGCGCGAAAAAAACCAGGCCCAACAGTAAAACAGCGTAACGCAATGCGGAAAAATTCATCTCAACGAATATACGAAATCGTTAAGTCCAAGGATGGCGTGCGGACAGTAAATTACACTTCATTTTCAAGCGCTTCCCAGTATTCGACAGCCCTGCGCGTGTGCGGGATCACGATAGTTCCGCCCACAATATTGGCTACGGCGAACGTTTCGAATATTTCATCTTTGGTTACGCCCAGTTCATGGCATTTTCCGAGGTGATACTTGATGCAATCATCGCAGCGCAAAACCATCGAGGCAACGAGGCCAAGCAGTTCTTTGGTCTTCACCGGCAAAGCGCCTTCCTGGTAAGTGTTCGTATCGAGATTGAAGAGACGCTTGAGCACGAGATTGTCGGCGGAGAGGATTTTCTCGTTCATCCGTGTGCGGTACTCATTGAATTCGTTGACGAGGCTCATGGATCGGGGTTGATTAAACTGCTATTTTTTTCTCAACGCGGGCAACCACAATGATACTCGCCTCGAAGAGAATCCACAACGGAAATGCGACCAGCGCTTGCGTGAACACGTCTGTTGTTGGCGTGATCACAGCGGAAACAATGAGGATCACGATCAAAGCATGTTTGCGGTATTTTCTCAGGAACGCAGCGGTAATAATTCCAAACCGCCCGAGGAAATACATCACGATCGGCAATTCGAATACCAGGCCCATGAGCAGAACGAGCGTGGTGATTACCGAGATATATGAATCCGTACTGACGTTCACATGAATCGGAACGTTCGGATCAATCTGGTAATTACCGAGAAAATAAACGGCCATTGGGGTGACTATCCAATACGCAAACGCAACACCGAGCAGAAACAAAACAGACGCGTAAAAAATAAAACCACGCGCTGCATTAATTTCCTTTTGTTGCAAAGCGGGCTTTACGAATCTCCACAATTCCCAGAGGAGAAACGGAAACCCGGCCACCAGTCCGGCAACAATAGAAACCCACATGTGCGTGGTGAAGGCGTCCATCAAACCAACGAACTGGAAATCGAAATCGAAAATTTTAAAGCACAGCGCGTCACCTAATCCCCATGCCTGTGAACATTCACACAGAAACCGGTAGGTGAAAAAATCCGGTCGACTGGGTCCGCGCAAAATTTCGGTGAACACGATTTCCGGGTAAGCAAAAGCAAAGCCAGCCAGCGTAATGATCACGAGCACCGAACGAACCAGGTGCCAGCGCAACGCTTCAATGTGACCGAGAAACGATAATTCGCCTTCTTTTTTATCAGCGCGTTTGGTGAAAAGACCCATGGGGCGCAAAGATACGAGGAAGTTGGGAGTAAGAAGTATGAAGGAGCAGGCAAGTATGAAGGAGTAGGCAAGTCAACAGGCAGGCGAGTCAAACTGACTTACTCCCGGACTTGCTCACTTCCTGACTTGCCTACTCGCCTACTCCCTACTATTTCTTACCTTCGCCCCATGTCCTCCGGACCCCAAAAAATTATTTTCCCTTCAGATTTTCCTCCCGGAAAAGAGACCCATGGGCTCCGCTCCTGGAAGTTCTGGTGTGTTGCGCTGGCGTTTCTTGGTTTACTGAGCTGGGCCTACAAAGACCATTTCGACAATGCGTTTGCCTTCGACGATGCGCATACCATTGAGCGAAACGGTGCACTGGATACGCTGGACATCTGGCGCTTCATGAGCGATCCGAAAACATTCAGTACGCTTCCGCATAACCAGTCGTGGCGACCCGGTGTAACCATTGTGAATTCCGTAGATACCGTGCTCAGCGACATGAGCGACGGCGTTCCCGATCAGAAAGTGTTTCACATTCACATTTTCATTTCTTACATCGTACTCGGAATATTCTTATTCCTCTTTATCCTTTATCTCTTGCGGCTTTCATTCCCGGAAAATAAATGGGTGAGCTGGGTCGCACTGTTTGCTACCGGTTTTTACTGGCTGCACGCGGCGAATGCTGAGACGATCAACTACATCATTTCACGTTCCGATGGTTCATCCACATTATGGATCGTGATCACGTTCGTGATGTATTTCTATTGGAAAGCCGCACGTACGTACCTGCTGTTTCTGGTTCCAATGATCCTCGGATTCCTGTTCAAGGAAACAGCGCTGATGGTTGCTCCGTTGTTGCTTATTTTTCACCTGCTGTTTACTAATCAGTCTAAGGAGAAAAAGACAGGATGGATCGCCGTGGGCGCTGCATTTATCGTAGCCGTGATTGTGTATGGGATATCCACCAAAATGACTCCCGAAACATGGAGACCCGGTGGCAATGATCCGGTGATGTATCTCTTTACACAGGCGTTTGTGATTGTGCATTACTTCTTCACATTCCTCCTGCCTGTAAATCTCAGTGCAGATACAGACTGGCAATACGTAACCAGCGCATTCGACACCCGTGTAATGGCCGGTGCACTTTTCGTCGGTGTCATGATTTATTTCGCGTTCCGTTTCGCAAGGAAGCCGGAAACGAAAGTGGCTTCATTCGGAATCGCCTGGTTCTTTATTGCGCTTGCGCCAACGAGCAGCGTAATTCCGTTCTCTGAAGTAATGAACGATCACCGGATATTTTTTCCGTTCATCGGTCTTGTTCTCGTGGTGGCAAACGGCGCCGTTTTACTTCTGCGTAAATATGAAAATCATAAGCTGGGCCAGCCGGTGCGTTTTGCGCTTGTGGCAGCGGCTGTTCTTATGATCGGTGCACATGCCTACGGCACACACAAACGCTGCGAAGTCTGGAACGACGGCGAATCGCTCTGGAAAGATGCCACCACAAAAAGCCCGAACAACGGACGCGCGTGGATGAATTACGGTCTCGCATTCATGGCACGCAATGATGTGGACAGCGCAATTATCCTGTACAACCGTTGCCTTGCACTGAATCCGAATTACGTGTATGCCAACATCAACATGGGCGTTGCACAGGCGCGCCTCGGAAATGATGCCGAGGCAGAAAAATATTACAAGTATGCTTTGCTCCTCGATACAGTGAACCCGGAATGTTATTACTACTACGGCGACTGGCTTATCCGCGAGCAGCGCGTCGACGAAGGCATCGCATTGCTCGAACGCGGATACCAGAAAAGTCCGGGGCATTCGGGAATCAACGAGTTGCTACGCATTTTCCGGGAACAGGATTACGTAACACCACTTCAGCTGGCGATCGAAACCGCGGACAAAAATCCTTCACCGGAAAATCTCGTTGGATTAAGTCTTGCGTGGTACAACGCCGGAGAATACCTCCAGTGCGCACTCGCTGCGGAAAAAGCGGTTGAGATACGGCCTGATTATGGAATCGCATGGAATAACATTTGCGCAGCTTACAACAAGATCGGTGAATACGACAAAGCCGTGGCCGCCGGGAAAAAAGCCGTTGAGTTTCAAGCGGAAGATCAACGCGGTCCGAAAAGTCTCGCACAATCTAATCTTGCAGAAGCCGAAAAACAACAGAAGCACTTTAGCGATCTCGCGCAAGCCACGAAAACAAATCCTACTTACGACAACTGGATCCAATTGAGCCTCGAATGGTACAACGTTTCCAATTTCCGGAAGAGCAAAGAAGCCGCGGAAGAAGCAGTGAAAGTAAATCCGAACGATGCCACCGGGTGGAACAACATCTGCGCGGCAAGCAATCACCTCGGCGAATTTGACCGCGGAATTGAAGCCGGAAAGAAAGCGTTGGCTTTACGTCCGGACTGGGAGCTTGCGCAGAATAATCTGAAAGAAGCAGAGCGATTGAAAGCGGCTTCGGCGCCGAAGTAGACAACCAGATCGGTCATTGACACCGTAATATCACGTAGTGATATTTTCCATGCGCCGTACCGCCGTGGTAAAAAACAATCACAACTTTTACACCGGGATATCACGAAGTGATATTTTCCGTGCGCCGTGCCGCGCGGGAAACGGGCATTAGCAAACATGCGCCGTGCCGCCGTGGTAAAAAACAATCACAACTTTTACACCGGGATATCACGAAGTGGTATTTTCCATGCGCAGTACCACGCGGGAAACAGGCATCAGCAAACACGCGCCGTGTCGCCGTGGTAAAAAACAATCACAACTTTTACACCGGGATATCACGAAGTGATATTTGCCGTGCGCCGTGCCGCGCGGGAAACGGCATCAATAAACACGCGCCGTGTCGCCATGGTAAAAAACAATCACAACTTTTAGACCGGGATATCACGTAGTGATATTTTCCATGCGCAGTGCCGCGCGGGAAACGGGCATCAATAAGCCCACGCCGTGTCGCCGTGGTGAAAAATCAGATACAGTTTGTTTTATTTTCCGGTACCGCCACCAGTTCCGCCGCCACCACCACCCGTTCCTGCCGGTTGTGTTTTCCCTTCCGGTTGTGCTCCCAGCGGCCTGAATTTTTTGATGTTCCAGGTGAACGTCATCATGAAATACTGCTGCAGTACATCCGTACGCACGTCTTCAAGATACGTTTCGCTGATGTTCCGCTGCAGGCTATTGTTCTGCTGAAGCAAATCAAATGCGCTGATACGCACTTCACACTGCTGGTCCTTCGCGAACTTATACGCAAACGCGGCGTTCCACAAAATGAAGTCCTGGTTGAAACCGGTTCCCAGACCGCGGTAGCTCGTGTAGTTTACGTCGGTGGTGAACACAAGTCCTTTTCCAAACATCCAGTTGAAACGGAACGTTGGTACGTGGTAATAATAATTGTTGCTGGTCTCCGAAGATGTCGAGTTGTTGACCATCACAAATGTTCCGTTCCACCCAAGCGAGAAATCTATTTTAGGACTGATGTTGCTCGTGAGCATAGCACCCGCACCAAATGTGTTCGAGCGTGCAATGTTCTTCACCGAATTTATCAATCCCGGTGCTGCGCTCATGCTGTACGACCAGTTCAAACTCATGTTGCTTTTGAGTTTCATCAGCGGACGACTGTACACACCGTATGTGCTGATCACATAATACCCGTTCATATTCACCGGCCGTGTGTACTGTCCGCCGCGGCCGAGCACAACACCATTGCCCACAACCGTATCGTTCTCTGTAATGAGCAACGATGATCCGATGTAATTTGTAGTCACGGTACCGGAAACAAACAGGAAAAGGTTTGTGGCCTTATCCGCATTCGTCAATGAATACCTTCCGAACAACGAGTGCGAATAACTTTGTTTCAGGTACGGATTTCCTGAAGAGAGCACCAGTGGATTTGAATTGTCGACTACCTGCTGCAACTGTGAAACCGATGGAACGTTCGTGCTGGTCCTGTAATTGACGCGCGCAGAAACCTTTTTTCCTTTTTTCCATTGCACCGAAGCGCTCGGTAAAAGATTGTTGAACGAAGCCGTTGTATTCAAGCTGTCCGGAAAATACGTCTCGCCGGAAATTTCAGTATGCATTCCATCGAGGCCGAACTGCCAGTTGGCATCCTTTTTACTCATGCGGTAATTGATCCCTGCTTTGTGCGACAGCACGTAGTTGTTGTAACTGTTGCTCACCGTGGTATCCACAATGGTGTAATCGGATGCGAGTGAATCAAAGTTGAGCGTTTGTTTCTGCGAGGTATTCAATGAATACGATGGATTATAACTGAATGAAACAATTCCTGTCTTTCCGGCCTTTTCGGTCCAGGTCAACGTTGGAGAAACATTCCAGCTCAACCCGCTCAGCGAAGAACTTTGATTCAGGACAACAATGGAATCCGGAGTTCCATACCAGGTGTTGCGCGACAATAAATCACCGCTGCCTGTTCGGTCTGTATAGCTTCCATTGAATTCGACGGCCATCGTTCTTCCGGCTTTTGCAAAACGGTGACGGTAATTTAATGAGCCACCAATATTCCACGACGTATTCAGTGAAGCGTTGCGGCTCGATGTTTTGTTGATCGAATCGGTAGCCGTATAGTTTGCGGCCAGGAGCGAGTTGCTGTAATCTGTATACTGGTAATTGAACCGTGGTGAAAACACAAAACTGTTTACCGAATCGGGGGTATACTCCAGTCGCAGGCTTGCGCGGTGCCCGAGATTGTCTGTGCCGGTCACGTTGTCCTGCCGGTAAAAATTACCCGACGCCGGTGAATAGTATGTCCGTTGCGTAAACGCGTTGTTCGTGTTGCTGGTGTTTGTGAAAAAATAACTTCCCGATACTTGCGTTTTCGTTCCCCACCTGTTCGAGTAATTCAACCCGAAAGAATTCACGGAACTGATTCCGCTTTGCTTGCCCACCATAAATGTATTGTCGCCACCGCGGCCGCCACCCCGACCTGATGAACCCCGCGATCCGCCGCCGGTAATACTGCTCAGGTCCTGCGTGGCAAAATTCACCTGGTTGATATTATTAAAATTTCCCAGTATCGTAAACTTCTGTTGCTGTCGGAAATCATTGATCACGAACCCGGCCTGGTAACGGTTATCCGTTCCATAACCCGCATAAATTTTTCCGAACGTCGCATTCGAATATTGGTTCTTGGTGACGATGTTCATCGTCTTCTTCGTATTGCCGTCATCAACACCGGTGAATAAAGACTGGTCGCTTTTCTGATCGAAGATCTGGACCTTGTCAACCATGTCGGCCGGCATGTTCTTCAATACCGAAGAAGCGTCATCACCAAAATATTCTTTTCCGTCGACAAGTACTTTCTGAACCGTTTCGCCCTGCGCTTTTACTTCTCCGTTCACCACAGTTATTCCCGGCATTTTTGCAACGAGATCTTCCGCAGTTGCATCGGGATTGGTTTTAAACGCAGCGGCATTCATTTCGATGGTATCGTTCTTCTGAACAATGCGGATCATGTTTGATTTGATCACGACGGTGCTCAACATGGTCGAATCCGGGAACATCGGAATTACACCCAGCTCCAGTGACGTGCCCTGTACGTTGAGCATCCGCACTTCAGGAACAAAACTCGAATAGCGGATCGTCATTTTGTAACTGCCGTCCTGTACATCGGCAAATTCGAAATGACCAGCAGTGTCTGCAACCGCGCCCGTGAGTGTGGAATCCGGAAAGTGACGCAACACGACAACCGCACCGTAAAGCGCGGAAGTATCGCGGACATTCACCAGCTGCCCGGTAATTTTATTCTGTGCGTACAGGCGAAGAGGACCAACGCTTCCGGCAAAAATCAGGATCAAAAGAAGGAAGCATCGTAAAAATCTCACAGGCGGCAG
>DATHKF010000562.1:0-2168 GCA_035489505.1 Bacteroidia bacterium
GTAATGATCGACTTTGAGATAACCGAATTTGTTTTCCATACAGCGTATTGGTATAGTCGTTTATCGCGGGAAATTATTCTCCGAAATATTCCACGTAATTGTTTTCTGTTTCGCGAAGCTTGATGCAATGCAGTTTCGCACCGTGTTTAGCGATATCAGCGGCAAGTTCGTTCCAGATAGCAATGGCTACATTTTCTGTTGAGGTCAGCAGGTTTTTCAGAAAATCGACATCGAGATTCAGGTTTTTGTGATCGAGTTTGTCGGTCACTTTCGAACGGATCAGACCACTCAGGTCTTTCAGGTCCATAACCCAGCCGAGCTCCGGGTGAACGGAACCTTTAACGGTTACAAAAAGTTCGTAATTGTGACCGTGCCAATTGGGGTTTGCGCAACCGCCAAAAACTTCTGAATTCTTTTCATCCGACCATCCGGGCTGAAAAAGGCGATGTGCAGCGGTAAATCTTTCTCTGCGGGTGATGTAAACCATACGGGCACAAATATACAGCTAAAAGCAGGGAATTAGGCGTATTTTTGCAGTGTTTAACTATGGCTTTACTTCTCGTTTCTGCAACTGAACTGGAAATTGCTCCGCTATTGGGCGAATTGCGTTTTTATTCTCAAAAACACGACCGGTTGAAGTCGTACGAATTCAGTGGCAAAAGTATTGATGTGCTGATCACTGGCGTAGGAATGACCGCAACAGCCGCATGGGTTGCAAAAACACTCGCTGAACAAAAATATTCCGAAGCATTGAATGTGGGTTTGTGCGGAAGCTTCGATCCGAAATTGCAATTGGGAGATGTGGTGAAAGTGGGTGAAGATTGCATTGCGCACCTGGGTGCAGAAGACGGCGATGATTTTCTTTCCGTTCACCAATTGAATTTACTTCCCGAAAATGAACCGCCATTTACCAACGGAAAATTATTCGCCAGCTATTCTGAACGGTTTACGCTGCTGAACGACTTGCCCGATTGCTGTGGGATAACGGTGAATCGTGTGCATGGTCTTGATGCGAGCATTGAAAAGATCGTCGCGCGATTAAATCCGCAGGTTGAATCCATGGAAGGAAGCGGATTTTATTACGCGTGCGGCATTTCCAATGTGCCGGCGTTACAGGTTCGCGCCGTGTCGAATTATGTGGAACGCAGAAACCGCGCGAACTGGAAAATCACTGAAGCGGTGAATAACCTGAATCAAACAATCCTGGATTTTCTTCGCGCATAAAACCTATGAAGATCACACTCGCTTATTCTCCATGCCCGAACGACTGTTTCATTTTCGATGCGCTCATTCACAACCGCATCGACACGCAGGGACTGGAATTTGTTCCTGTCCTCGCTGATGTTGAGACATTGAACCAGGCCGCATTCCGCAAAGAGTACGGAGTGACCAAGCTGAGTTATCATGCTTTCGCCTATTGCTGCGATGATTATGTGCTGCTTGATTCCGGAAGCGCGTTGGGAAGAAATTGCGGTCCCTTGCTCATCTCCAAACGAAAAATTTCACCCGAAGAAATTGCTTCGGGTTTCCTGAAGATTGCGATTCCGGGAAAATACACCACGGCCAATTTTCTGCTCGGTATTGCCTTTCCGCAGGCCAATAACAAACAGGAAATGGTTTTCTCTTCCATTGAAGATGCAGTGCTCAACGAAGAAGTGGATGCCGGCCTGATCATTCATGAAAACCGGTTTACCTACGAAGCGAAAGGACTGAAGAAGATCATCGATCTCGGCGAATTTTGGGAAACACGGACGGGCCATGCGATTCCGCTGGGAGGAATTGCTATGCGCCGCGATTTTTCTCCGGCGCTTATTGAACAGGTGGAAACACTGATCCGCAAAAGTGTTGAATACGCATTTGCCAATCCCGAAGCATCGATGCCTTATGTGAAAGCACACGCTGCGGAGATGGATGTGGCGGTGATGAAAAAACACATTGATCTTTATGTGAATTCTTTTTCGGTTTCGCTGGGTGTTGAAGGCAAAGAAGCTGTTAACGAAATGTTCCGCTCGGGGCAATCCGTTGGGGCTATTCCGGTTTGTGAGAACCCACTTTTTACCCGCTAAACCTCGTTGTGTATTGGCAGTCTCTGGAAAATTCGACAGTTGTTTATTCAATTGAATACCCCGGTTGATTTCCTCAACTTTTTGATCAGGAAGAAACTCCTT
>DATHKF010000563.1:0-3640 GCA_035489505.1 Bacteroidia bacterium
GTAATGGAATCGACACGTCACAATCAAAAGCAATAAACATTTTCATGTAAGCATTATCTTTATATCATGCTGACAAGATTTCTCCTGGCTGCTGTATGGGAATTACGGAAGTACAACTTACGCGTTATGCGGGTGCCTTGCAGGGAATCTGGCTGGTGCGGGATTAAAACTGACGAATAAGATGAAATCAACACAACACATTTCTCCAGCGAAAAAATGGCGGCTCTGGATCGCATTCCTGGTTCTTCCGTTTGTTTCTGCACCATTCCTGTTTGCATCCGGAATATTCGACAAAGGACATGATCGAAAATTATGAGCGCTCTGGTCCGGCAATCCAGGATCTGAGAGAGTACATTATTTCCATTGTTCCTGCGAATACAGCAATTGAAATTGAATACGACGACCATTCGTCAATAGAGTTCTTTGACGTTTCAATTCACTATCCGCGTATCGATTTCACCAGCATGCATTCCGAATGGACCATTGATGTCGATTCACCGGAAGCCGAAGCACAATTGTCGCGCCTGGGATGGACGCCGGAAACCCTGGATATCCTGTACGAAAAACTGGATCGCGCCAATTGTATCTCGGTGCTGTATTCCGCACGCCCCGAATGGGACAGACCTTTCTGCACAATCGGATTTAAACGCAGTAGTACGGGCCTCTACTCGTACGGAATTTCCGATCCGGATACCACAGACAATTATTTTCGGAGTCCTGATATGTGCAACAGCATTTTCTACAAGGAAGGTGTCATGTTGCAATACGATTGTGGTCCTCACTGTTACGGTTGCTTTCCTGCAGAATAGTCGTTACGGTCAGTTCGCAACAAAGCCAATTTTGTCACATCGAGTTTTGACGAAGGAAAAGTATCGAGATGCGACAAAATTGGCTTTGTTGTGTATCGAAAACACGACCGTGGAGAATGGAATCGACATGTCACAATCAAAAGCAATAAACATACTCCGGTAAGCATTATCTTTATATCATGCTGACAAAATTTCTGCTGGTTTTCTGTTTGTTCCCGTTTTTTCTTTGCGCGCAGGACAATCCCCGTTGTGAAATCTGGCAATACTTTGGCACCGACAGCGTGAATAAATCGCTCGCGCAGATCATCACGTACAATGCCCGCGGACAAATGGTCACCGAACAATACATCGGTTGGAAAACGACCATGCAGGAAGGAACACCGGACGGAACATACACGTATATCTACAACGACACGTTCCTGGTCAAACGTATTTACTCCAGCGAAACCGGCGACAGTTCGTACACCGTGTACACTTACGACGGAGGAAGATTGATCCGGCAATCGCAGTTCGAGCTCAAGTCGGTTGGCAATACCGGCGGTCAACTGCAGATCGACGATGGCTCCGGCAAGAGCAAGGGTCCACGGCGCTGGGAGCAAACAAGTGACATCAGTTTTTCGTACGACGCGAAAGGAAGAAAAATTCTTTACGATGCATCGCGGCTGCACTTCAGTACACAGAACATGTACAAGTGGACGTACGATGACCAAAATCGCGTGACGCAGCACCAGAGTTATTCGCGGGGCAAACTCACCTGGCAGGAGGATTACCAATACTTCGAAGGCAGTTACCGCTACTTCCGTATCTGGTACGACGCCGAAGGAAATCCGCGTCACGAAAACAAAGAAAGTTATTCGTACTACCCGCTCCTGTTTTTTACATACACACTCGACAAACAAGGCCGCATCATCGAAGAGAAGATCACGGATGAGAACAAGAACCTGCACGAAAGAACGACCACTGCTTACAACAAGGTGGATAAAATTGCAAAGACGGTGCATTACACGAAAGACGAGCAGAGCGTAACGCACATTTACAAGTACACGCAGTAAAGCAAATGAAAACACTTTTCAAAAAATTTGGTTTAGTACTTCTTCTCACTCTTATTGTGCTGCAGTTCTTCCGTCCCGAAGGAAATTCCGGAACGGTTGTCGCGGCGAATCAATTGCAAAGCAATTTCAGAGTACCCTCCGATGTCAATAAAATTTTCGTGACCTCCTGCAACGATTGTCACAGCAACACCAGCATACCGATGTGGTACATGCAGGTCCAGCCTGTGGGCATGTGGATCGATCATCACGTGGAAGAAGGAAAAGGAGAATTGAATTTCGATGAGTTTGCAACGTATAGCCTACGCAAACAATATCACAAATTTGAAGAGATCAGGGAAATGGTGAACGAAGATGAGATGCCGCTTACGTCGTATACGCTTATGCACGGTGATGCTTCATTGTCGGACGCGCAGAAGAAAATTCTCACGGACTGGTCGAAAGCGATGATGGATACACTGGAAGCGCATTACCCGATGGATTCGCTTGTGCGGCCGGAAAAATAATTCTCGATTTGAAAGAAAGAAATATTTTCCAGACCTTCAAGGTCTCGAAGACCTTGAAAGATTAAACGGAAGAAGTTTAATCAATCTCACCACTTCACCTTTTTCGTTTTCGCTTCCCGGATTTATACCGCATGAATTTTTTCTCCAGGAAAATCAACGTATCCTTTTTGAACATCATCGGCTCAATAGAATCACATTGTGTAAACGTGTAGATCCGGTAAAAACCATTTGAATCGGGCTGGCCCTTTTTCCTGATCAGATCAGCTTCAGCATTGAGCAGATATGTCGAATCGTTCCTGGAAATCAGTTTTCCATAACATAACGTGTGGGAGAAATGACCGGTGCTTCCGTACCTGAATGCAGAATCCGCTTCTATGCAGATGCTCTCGGTACCGTCCAGGGAAAAATAACACGTGTGAGAACTGACGGGGTGCAGTTTTGAACCAAAACATCCCGCGGCAATCAACACCATAAAAAACATATACTTTTTCATGCGTGTTTTTTAAACCGGCGCGGTTTTTGTTAAACCTTAAAGGTTTAACGATACCCCTTCACGCGTTTCATTCTCCCGAGTTGGTACCCGCTGAATTTAAACACCTTCACTTCCGGCGATTCTTCTGTTCCCTTTCCCGTTACAACATCTGCTTTTTCCGGGTACGAAAACAATTCGATCATCATGTCTTCTCCATCTCTCCAATAGGAAATCTGGACCGCGCTTCCCATCACCGTAAACAAACTCGTGACTTTATTTCCCGTAACGTACATGTCGATCACAATTCCGTTCTGCTCGTCAATCGCCCAATGGCCTTTCGCGGTATCCATGGGAATGAGCAGGTAATGGCGACGATCCTGTCCGCTGTCGCCGTAGGTGATGATCCAGTCGTAACGACCGGAATCAGCCGGTGTAACATCAAGCGCACAGGTTACAGTCTGCACTTTCTTCGATCCATTGTAAATATCAAGAGCGCCTTTCCAGTGGCCCACATACGCGTCGGGGAATTTCTGCGCCGTGAGAATGACCGGCGATAAGAACAGGAAGAGAAGAAGAAATTTCTTCACGTTACTGGTGAGCGATCACCACACGTTTCGTTTCAACGGCACTGCTGCGGATCACAATCGTGTACACTCCATCTGCATAAGCAGAAAGATCGAGTTGCATGGATGTTGCCCCGTTTGTAAACGGTTGCGGAGCACCAAGCAATCGTCCCTGGATGTCGTGCACTTCAATCATCACAGGTACGTTAATATCGCTCCTGTTGATCGTAAACAATCCATC
>DATHKF010000564.1:0-4427 GCA_035489505.1 Bacteroidia bacterium
CCTTCGCCATCACCACCAATACCGAGTACGCGTTCCAGTTCTGCACCGTAAGCGCCCATTACCATGTCGTACATGTCCCAGGTTTTTACACCCAGCGCTTCGCGTGCATAGAAATGATTCCACGGATCAGGAGTTTTGAAACGCGTGAGATCGAGCAGACCTTCGTCAACCACGGCAAGTGTGTATGTCATCGGTTTGCCTTCTGTTTCTGAAACGGTGATGGAAGCCGGCTGTTCAGGTTTCCATACTTCGGCAGTGGTGATCACCGGACTGATGTGTGTCTTCGGATCATCCACAACAATCGGGATCACACCATACATCCGGATGGGCGCATCGTTAATTGTTTGCGCATGCGGCTGGATCAGTGTTACACCGATGTAAACGTTCGGTGACATCGCCGCAGTGACCGGAATCGTATACGTTACGTTTCCTTTGGTTTCCGTTTCAAGCCAATACTGGCTGATGATCGATGCACCTGATTCTACGGTGATCAATGCACGGCCCTGTCCCGGAGAAGGAATTGTAAGGTTGATGGTTTCACCAACGGTGTACGATTTTTTATCGGAACTGAACTGGAGCAAACTTGCTGCTTCGTTACTGCGCGATGAACTTCCGTCCCAGTACGGCCAGTCGAACCAAACGAGTTTCCCTGTCGAGTGACCGGACTTCTCATCGGTAACGCGAACGAAATAGCGTCCGTACTGGTCATCAGGAACCCGGATGTTGAAGGAGCCTTTACCGCTCTTGTCAGACTTGATGACCGTGTCCATCACCGGCTCGTAGTAATTGCTGTTGATGTAGTACGCGAGGTTATCGTAACCGGAACTCCACCACCATCTCCAGCTCACTTTGTACACCTGTACTTTCAATTCATCGCGCGATACAGCTTTCCCCGTTTCATCGACAGAAGCTGTAAGCATGGTGTATTCTTTTCCGGTATACAAAGTTCCGCCCCAGCCATTGCCTGCCGGTGTAAACAAACCAACGTAATGCGAGTACGGCGAATATTCACTCGTGAAATAATCGATACTGAATGCACCGCCTTGTTCAAACACGCGTGTGTTGAACGATGCATTTAATTTTCCGGGAGCGCCTTTCGCATTGATCTTCGGTTCGAAAGTGGCTTTGCCCTGTTCATCCAGTGTTCCATCGAACACCGTTTGATTTTCGGTGAAGAAATTGGAAGAAGGATCATCAAATTCATAATTGTCATAGCCTTTGAATTTGGTGTCTGAGGCGTACAGGGAAATATCGACCTGCGCTTTCAGATTTTTGGCAGGCGCACCCATCAGCCATTTGGAATCGAGCGTGATTTTGTCATCCGCTTTGCTTGCCAATCCGTCGGCACCAAAATCCATATTGATCTTGAGACGGTTCGGCATGATGGTTTCCACCTTCAGGTTCTTCGTGAATACGGCACCGCCCACTTTCACTTTCGCCATCCAGTAGCCCGTTGGCGCTTCCGGATCAGTTGGAGTAGGGAAGGAATAAAATCCATTGACGGATTGTGCTTTCACCATGCGGTTCACCATTTGACCGCGAGCGTTGTACAATTCGAAAGTCACTGGGTGTGTTTCCGGAAGTACATTCTGTTTGTCTTCAAGAATAAATCCGAGGAACAATGTATCACCGGGACGCCACACACCGCGTTCACCGTAAATCATTCCTTTAATTCCTTTCTGAACTTCCTGGCCGGCAACGTCAAATGCGCTCAGTGAAAGTGAAGAACCGTCATCCAGTTTCAGGTAACCGCGCTGGTTTCCGTTTTTGGCAACGAGGAGGAATGGTTTCTTCTTCGGAAGTTTTACCGTTGCAAAACCATTTGCGTCACTCTTGAATGAAGTGATGAGCTGGTTCTGGAACGTGTACAATTCCATTTCCACGCCACTCAACGGCATGGTTGTTTTAATATCGTTCACGGCAAACAACATGGAACCATCGTTTCCGCGTTTCGCCATCAAACCAAGATCGGAAGCAAGTACGTTGCGCGAAATTCCACGGTTGTAGTAGTACCGGTTCGAACATGGATCGTCGCGGTCTCCGTCATCCCAGTACCAGTAGTAATCGTCGTAATAATCGCCGCCGTAATACCCGTACTCATCACCGTTCTCCACTTCCGGATCAAACTCTGTTTCCGGCCGGATGTATTCTTCGTCGGTGTGGGTTGTAGTGTCTTTCGGACAATTGTACATCGAATACTCTTTGCGGAAACTGATGTTCACGCGGTAGATTGCACCCGGTTCGGTTTTGATCAGTTCACCGAGATCAAGTGAAAAAGTGGTCCATCTTCCATAGTCGCTTTTCGCTTTGATGTTGAGATCAACTTTTTTCTTGAGTACAACTTTTCCAACACGGTAGAGGTCGCTGCTTCCTTCAAGCGAATTGACCTGCAAAAACTGCGGAATGTTGTTTTCAAATATCCGGATGACTTTTACGTCAACAGCGTTCAGGTTAACCACCTGGAACGGAAACAGTAATCCTTTTTCACTGTTCGGAAGAATAACTCCGTTGCCTACGAGTTTGATTTCAGGTTTGAGGTCTTCAAACTTCACCGTTTGTTTGAATGATTTCGGAAGTCCAAACCCGAGTACGTTTTTCACGCCCGAATTCACACTTACGGAGTATTCGCTCGTGAGATGTTCCGACGGATATACTTTTACATCATTGTCTTCAACCGTATAGCGGTATGTTGCATTTGATTTATCAATGGTAATCAAACCGTTCAGGTCTTGTTTTTCCATGATCGGATCGGAGAACTGCACAACCACGCATTGTTCCTGGCCTTGTTCGACATGCATGCCGAGCACTTTAAAATCTTTCAGTGAAGGAACTTCGACCTTTTTATTTTCAGCGATGTCAACACCAATTGGTTTTCCGTTGAAATCCATGGTGAAGCTTCCTGCTTTTTCTGTTCTCGAAATAGAATCAACGGTAAAGCGGTGCGTGACATGATCGGTTTCGTGTTCCCACTTCACAGAAAGTTTTTTGCCGTTTTGTGTAGCGCTCAATACTTGTTCCACGGCAGCATTGTCTGATGCATCACCCGTTATAATGGATCCGCGTAGTTGTTGCCAGCGCAATGTTTTTTTGTCGATGGTTTTTGTTCCGTTCAGGACATAATCCATCGTCTGCTTCATTGTGCGGAAACTGAATTTCATCACCTGGAGATTTTCCGGGAGATCGGTGATCAGTTTCGAGAGGGCAAACTCTACGTTGTACGATTGATCGGAAGTGAGCCGCCGGTCGGGACGGAATTCAATCGTGCGGCTGTCGATCCAGTATGTTTTGCCCGGGATGTCCGGATCGAACGTGAAATATTTTTCCGTGACCGGTGCATCGAGTGTGATGGGACCGGGATAATCTTCACTGAGCATGATCCGGATATGCGATTCATTGCTGATGATGCCGGATGTATAAGCAGAAACGTATGCGCGGAACGCAGGATCTACTTTGGTGATTTCGATGGCTGATTCGCTGCGGTTGGAGAGAAACGGAATCGACACCATCGTAACAACGATCAGTGCGAAAATGCCGAGGAGTAATCTTCTGGACATGGGTTTTGGACGGTTGATTTATGCGGCTAAGGTAGCCGAATTGAAGCGCGCGAATCACGCTGAAAACATGATATTTTTCATGCGATGGCGCCTTCCTGACAAGTGTAGTGTTTTGGACAAAAGGTGATGTGAGGTCAGTTGTCCGGAATGTTTGCGGGCCTGACTTGACTGCCTGACACTACAATCACCAATTTGAACATTGGATTGTGGATAGTCTTGATCGTGTCATTCACCGGGTTAGTCGAATTTGTCTGAATTTCAGGCCATCTCGTGGTATCTTGCATCAACAAACTGCTGAAACTTCAAATGATATTGTTTGCCTGCCGGCGTGCGTTCGGATTGTTTCTGGCGATTGCAAGTTTATGCGTAGGCCAAAGCGCTGCCCAATCTGTGGGAAATTATGCGGTGACGCGCACCACGGGAATCACCTTCAGTTCCATCATGACTACCGGTACGCCATGCAACAGCTGGCGGTACAGCGGGGCATTTCAACAGGATGATAACCGCAGCAATCCACTCACCATTGGATTTGATTATTGGTACAATGGTGTACGCTATACGGAGCTGAGTGTTTCCACAAATGGTTATGTCGATTTTTCCAACTCTACTGCCGACGGAGGACCTACGGGCAATCCCTTCGGTTATGTAAACACGCAGTTCACTGCAACCGGTGGAACTGTTCTCGCCCTCGCACCGTTCTATGATGACCAGACTACGCAAGGTGGTTCGGATCCATTGGGAAACAGCATCCGCACTTTGTTGAGCGGTACTGCACCGAACCGGATTTTTACGGTTGAGTGGAATGACATGGCGGTGTATCTCAACACATCACCCAGCCTGACGTATCAATTGAAAATTTACGAAAGCACTGGT
>DATHKF010000565.1:0-8480 GCA_035489505.1 Bacteroidia bacterium
AGACGTGCCGGTGTGGTCAGGTGTGTTCGGGTCGTAGGTATTACTGAACCAACCCGGCCCTACGTAGTAGTTACCCGGATTATACCAGGTGGTATAGGTGTAAGCGCTGAAAAATCCGGTGTTGCCTCCGCTGAAATCCCAGTTCGAAAACAGGTTCGGCCCCATTGAAGGAACAGGTACCGACACAACGAATTGTGAACAGCAACACTCACGGAATGAAAAATCATCCATGGCGAAATCATTGCCATAACCATTTCCTTCGTTGTTACGTACCTCTATTGTGACCGTGCTGTTGTTCTGCGAGTTCCAGCAGTCCACCCCGATTGAATCCCACGCCCATACTCCGGTACCAAGAGCTCCTGTCTGAGTCAATACCGTTGCAGAACCCGTTACGTCACCAATGAAAGTAACCTCGAAAATCGGTGGGTTCACGTTACACATCGTGTGATGAAACGAGAATTTATAGTCAACGAATGCTGCAACACTGATTGTTTGTGACCAGATCAGCGTACCTGCCGCACCACCGTCCACAGACATGAACATGTTATCCGTGGTACCTGTGTGATCCGGGTACGTACCTGGATTATACGCCGGGCTGAACCAATCGGGCCCCACGTAATAGTTTCCCGGATTGTACCATGTTGTGTACGTTTGGCCGCTGGAGAATCCGGTGTTGCCTGCACTGAAATCTCCGTTAGTCACAAGTTCCGCTCCAATGGAGGTGCAGGCTGTTACCGTATAGCTGCCGGGTGTCGTAGTGGTTGGATTGGCAATGTTCGGGTTACTTACTGATCCGGCCGGAGTCCATTGATAGGATGAAAAACCCGGCGTGGCATTCAGGTAAGTAGTTCCATTTCTGCAATCCTGGTAGGGATTGGCAATAACCTGGCAGGGAGATTTGTCCTGCGCAAACGCGCCAATGCCGGAGCCGGCAAGGGAGAGAATGAGAAATAGTTTTTTCATGGGTTTAGATTTTAAAAGGGTTTGTTTGATTAATGATTTTCGAAAATCTAATCCGAAAATAGACCGTGCAGTATTGTAAAGTCGGGGCAGTTTGCAGTATGCCGGACCTGGTTTGTGGAATGCAGGTTTGAGTTTTTAGTGCATGAGTTTCGGCTGAGCCATGGATACAGCTATAAACCTGAGCCGATAAAATCAATGGACATTATTGAAACCGGAATGCACATTGTTGGTTGGGCCTTTGGCCCTTTTGCCACAGATGCGCAGATTGCGCAGATTTTAAAAATTAATGCTTAATTAATTCATTGGTCAATAATCGTGGGGAATTGAAAAGAATCAATCCTAAAATCTGCGTAATCTGCGCATCTGTGGCGACACGCCGGAGGCGTTACACTACTAGGCCTTGCATTGTCCTGCTAACCTATATTCTTCAATCTTTCCAGGAACTGCTCCTTATTCTTTCGCGCAATTTCAGCTGCAGATCCATCGATCATCTGTGCAAAAAGACCATCGTGGCTCACAAATTTTGTCACCTTCTTCAGGTTCACGAGATGTGAATTGTGACACCGGTAAAAAACGGAAGGGTCGAGTTGCGCTTCGTATTCCTTAAGACTTTTCGAAGCCATTTGTTTGACCTTATTCTCGAGATAAAAAACAGTGTAACTGCCGGAAGCTTCCAATCGGATAATATCAGAATTCCGGATAAAGATGATTCCGTCTTTTACGGATAATCCAATGGTATTGGAGAAGGTTGTTTTGCCTTGCCGGAGCACTCTTTCCCTTTCGGAAATGATTTTCCGGACGCAGCTTTTCAATTCATCAATATCAATGGGCTTTAATAAATAATCAAAAGCGTGATGCTTGATGGCCTGGATAGCGTACTCCTGGTGTGCCGTGGTAAAGACGAGGTTAAAGTTGCGGTACTCCAGTTGCTCCAAAAGATCAAACCCGGTCAGGTCAGGCATACTGATATCCAGGAAAACAATTTCGGGTCGGTAATCTTCGATCAATGCAATGCCCTCCTGCGCTTTGGTTGTTGTGGCAACAATTTTTACGCCGTCAATATGTTTCTCGATCAGTAGTTGCAGGGCATTTATACCCGATCGTTCATCGTCAATAATAATAGCTCTTATCATCGCTTAGTTTTTTAGAATAGGAATCATGATTACGACACGCGTACCGGCGCTTGTACCCTGCTCGCCCACTTTGTCAATGATTTCAACTCCATATTGACCGCCTAACTCTTTGCGCATCAGTGCCAGTCGTTGGGAGGTAAAGTGAACACCCAGTGATTTTTGCTTGGGAACAGTTCCTGCCACTTTCTCCGCATTGCGGCCCGCACCATTGTCATCAATGGTACAGCACAACGACGCCTGGTTTACGTACTCAAAAGCGATCTTCAGGTTCTTGCTGTTTTCTTTCATCAGCAGGCCATGCCAGATTGCATTTTCCACGAAAGGCTGAATGAGCATGTGCGGGATCCGTGTTTCCGACCTGCTCAGTTTATCGTCTACCGTTATTTCATAACTGAAAGCACGTTCAAAACGCAACGATTCAATTTCAATGTACTTGTTGAGAATGTCGACTTCATTTTCCAGGCTGATATTCTCGTCGGTGCTGCTTTCCAGAATTTTTCGCAGCAGCTTGGCAAACTTCACGAGGTACGTATTGGCATTTTCGTTATCATTTGCCAGGATGAACTGCTGTATGGAATTCATGGAGTTGAAAATAAAATGCGGGTTCATCTGCGCCTTGAGTACCCGTGTCTCCATTTCATATCCTTGTCGCTGGATCCTGTTCTTTTCTTTTTCTTTTTCCAGCGCCTTCCTGAACTTACGAACGATCAGTAAGATGGCCAGGGCCATTCCTGTCACTGATACGACGATAATTATGGCCATGTCGCGATACCTGTTCGGATCGCCTTCGTCGTACAGTTCTGAAATGGCCTCCGCTGAAAGCACTTTGTTATAAATGCTGATATCATCAACATAACCTGCAAAAGAACGTACGTTCTTTTTGTTAGCCGTTGTGCCCACTACAACTGAATCGCCGGCTAAAAACGTCGACCTGAAATTTTTCTTACTAATGCTTTCAAGATTGCCATCAATGTAGAGGCACAATGCGGTATCACTGTATGTCATTACCAGGTGATGCCATTCATCCAGCGTTAAAGGTTCGTCTGCCGCTGCTATACTAACGGCCGTAGATGATGTCGACGCGCATGCTCCGACTTTCCGGTTGGCCAGGTCATATCCTAAATAATACGCCTCGTAGTAATCGTCACCCGGGTAATTTTTGGTAAGGATGATCGGATTACCCCACGCGCCCTGGCCTGCAGTAACTTGCCTTGTCATCTTCACCCAGATGGATACAGTTCCTTCCGCAGGTTTCAGATTGGAACCTGTACCGAGGTTTAAATAACTCTCGGGGGTGCCATTCAGAAAACAGGCCGACCGCGGATTCCCAAAACGGTCATCGCCATAAGTTACGCCAACCGCTTTTGCAGGAGAACCGCCAGCATCATCGTTCGCGTTGGCGTTATTGAAAGTGTAGTTGACCACCAATCCATCCGCTTGCTGCGCAAATGAAAAAGAGGACAACCCAAATGAAGAAACAATACATACAAAACCGGCCAGTCGCATTTTTCTACTGCAGCATATATCGGATTTGGGCTGGGGTCAGCAGCACAAAAACTAAGCCTGGGTTTTAGTACGTAAAAAATCGGCGGAAGTTCCGATTAACCGATGAATTTTAACGACCAATGATCCATATGACCCGTTTACGGTTGGTTAATGCGTTGAAAGAAACCCATTTGCAGAAAGCCCGTTTTTTCAAAAAAACCTTATGTTTGTGCCCATACTTGAACTAAACAAAACATGGCACACCAGGAAGATTCTCACGGGCACGATAACGATCACGACAACACAGAAGGCAACCGTCAATATTATCCACAGGGGTGGTATTTTCCGCTGGTAGGATTACTTGCACTTGCGATTTGCTTCGCACTCGGGGCAGGTTCGCTGCTTGGAATTTCCGGAACAGATAAGTGGGGCAAGAGCAGTGATGAAGGACATGGTCATGAAACACACCAGACCGATGATCATCACGGAACTGGCGACGCAGACCATCACGAATCAGATCATAAAGAACCTGCAACCAATCACGTTGCTGATTCAACTCCGGTAAGTGATTCGGCACCTAAAACGGATTCCGCTCCGAAGGCTGACGATCACAACGCGCACGACGGACACGGGCACTAAAAAGTTCTGAGTTAAAAAAGTTTCGGGTTTCGTGTTCGCGCGGGACCCGAAACTTTTTTAACCCGAAACTAATTCACCTTCGCGACGGATATCGACCACACCCGTGGTTTCAATTTCTGCAGCGCCGGGTTGTTACTCATCACCGGAACATCGCCCAGCACCTGGTTAGTTTCATCCTGCGAAAG
Organism: Bacteroidia bacterium; assembly: GCA_035489505.1. Classification (GTDB taxonomy): domain Bacteria; phylum Bacteroidota; class Bacteroidia; order Palsa-965; family Palsa-965. The sequence goes on from DATHKF010000565.1 coordinate 4,406, forward strand.
CTCTGCGGAAGTTCCTTCGGAAAGTTGAACTGCAATTCCTTTTTTATCGAGCGTTCCGTTTTCCCAGCTCATCACTCCTCCACCGTAATCCCAGCCAAAACCGCTGAACTTAAACGGACGGCCATTTAATTTTTGCAGGTCATCGGTACTCATGCCAAGCGAAACGCCAGTCCTGCTTTTCCATGTTCCCGGATCAAGCGTCTCGGCATAGTAATCCATATTGCTGACCAACGTTGCCGAAATCAGTCCCTTGCGCGAAGCAGAATCAGACCAGAGTATTTCGATACGCGAATATTCGTCGGTAATCAGGTACGTGCCCATTGTAAAAAAACCTTCGGCGCCCCAGATGGTATCATACGAAACACTTCCTTCACCGTACTTGCGGATCAGGTCAGCTTCGCTGTTCAACTCCAGAACATTCTCCACGTACGGAAGCGCCGCAAGACTATCGGCCATTAACGCACTGTCGGCGTAACGCTTCGCTTCATCACTCATGCCGGAATTGCCCATGCACGAAGCCAGGCTGAGCGTACACGCGATACACGCGGAGAATATCAGATTTTTCATAGAGAAATTGAATATTGTTCCAAAGTAGAAATACAATACCTAACCGGCAAGGAATCCGCACCGAAATTCCGTAATTTAGAGCCGTGCCCGACTCCTACCCTGGGCTTATCAAGGAGCCGGACAACCTGCACACACAACAGTACATTAATACACACCGTTAAAATTATGAGCAACGTGGCGGAGAAAATGAATCCTGCTTCCAAAGAAAAATGGGAAGAGTACAGGAACATTGTGCTATCGGATTTCCGGTTAGTGAGCGAAAGCCGTGAAGCCAGTTTGACCGGCCGAAAGGAAGTGCTTACGGGAAAAGCAAAATTTGGAATTTTCGGCGACGGAAAAGAAGTGGCGCAGGTAGCCATGGCCAAAGTTTTTCGCGAAGGCGATTTCCGTTCGGGATATTACCGCGACCAAACGTTCATGTTTGCAACCGGCACATTGAATTTACGTCAGTGGTTTGCGGGATTGTACGCACATACCGATATCGAGCAGGAACCGATGAGCGCCGGTCGCCAGATGGGCGGACATTTTGCAACACGCAGTCTGAACGACGATGGCTCGTGGAAAGATCTCACGCAGATTAAAAATTCATCATCCGATATTTCTCCGACCGGTTCGCAGATGCCGCGCCTGCTTGGACTTGCACTCGCATCCAAACATTACCGCAAAAATACTGACCTGCAAAGCGCGCGTTTTGAAAAATTCAGCCGGCAGGGAAATGAAATTGCTTTCGGAACAATCGGAGATGCTTCAACATCCGAAGGATTGTTCTGGGAAACCATGAATGCCGCCGGTGTAATGCAGGTTCCTATGCTCGTTTCCGTGTGGGACGATGGTTACGGAATTTCTGTTCCCAAACAGTACCAGACCACCAAGGAAAGTATTTCCGAAGCGCTTGCCGGTTTCCAGCGCACAGCAGAGAAAAAAGGATTTCAGATCCTGAAAACACGTGGATGGGATTATCCGCACCTCATCGAAACATACGAGAAAGCTGCAAAGATCTGCCGCGAAGAACATGTTCCCGTGCTTGTACACGTGGAAGAAGTCAACCAGCCGCAGGGACATTCTACATCCGGTTCACACGAGCGTTACAAAAGTGCTGAACGTTTGCAGTGGGAACACGATTTCGATTGCATACGTAAGTTCCGCGGATGGGTTGAAGCAGCAGGTTTAGCGACCGCCGAAGAACTTGGTGCGATCGAGAAAGACGCGAAAGAAAAAGTGCGTACTGAACGTCGCGTTGCGTGGGATGCTTATCTCGCCCCAATCAAAACGGAGCTGACTGAAGCGTGTACGTTGCTTGACAAACTGGCCGGAGAAAGTGCAAACGGTGCATTCATCACCAAAGTGAAGAATGATCTCGTTGCAAAAATGGATCCGATCCGCAAAGACATTCACAGCGCTGTGCGTCTTGCTTTACGTTATACACGCAGCGAAAGTATTCCTGCGAAACAGGAAGCCATCCGGTGGGTACAGCTCAACACCATTGCCAATTTCAACCGGTACAGTTCAACACTGCACTCAGGAACTGCATTGCAGGTAAAACCTGTTGCGGCTGAATACGCGGAAGAAAAACAATGCGACGGACGCGAAGTGCTGCGCGATAATTTCGACGCCATTCTCTCGAAGTATCCTGAGGTGATGGTGTTCGGTGAAGACTCCGGTTTCATTGGCGGTGTAAACCAGGGACTCGAAGGTCTCCAGAAAAAATACGGAGAGATCCGCGTGTTCGATACCGGTATTCGTGAAGCCACCATTGTTGGACAAGCGATTGGTGTTGCGATGCGCGGTTTACGTCCGATTGCGGAAATTCAATATCTCGATTATTTGCTTTACGCCATCCAGGTACTCAGCGATGATGTATCCACCTTGCAATGGAGAACCATGGGCGGACAAAAAGCACCGATCATTATCCGCACGCGTGGTCACCGTCTCGAAGGCGTATGGCATTCCGGTTCACCGATGGGCATGATCATCAATTCACTTCGCGGCATGTACGTATGCGTTCCGCGCAACATGACCAAGGCCGCAGGATTTTACAACACGCTTTTGAAAGCCGATGAACCGGCAATCGTGATTGAACCGCTGAACAGCTACCGTCTCAAAGAAGCCACTCCGTCGAACTGGGGTGAGTTCTGTGAGCCGCTCGGTATGCCTGAAGTAATCCGCGAAGGAAACGACATCACGATTGTGAGTTACGGACCAACTTTGCGTTTGTGCATGGATGCTGCGAAGCAACTCGAAGAACTGGGTATCTCCGCGGAGGTGGTCGATATACAAACACTGTTGCCATTCGATCTCAATCACTCGATTGTAAATTCGGTGAAGAAAACGAATCGCCTGCTGGTAGTAGACGAAGATGTACCGGGCGGAGCAAGTGCATATATTCTCCAGCAGATTATAGAAATACAAGGCGGTTATCATCATCTCGACTGTGAACCGAAAACGCTTGCTGCAAAAGAACATCGTCCGGCTTACGGATCAGATGGCGATTACTTCAGCAAACCCGGCACGGAAGATATTTTCGAAGCGGTGTATGCGATGATGAGTGAATCGAATCCGAAGCAGTTTCCCCCAATATACTAGACGGCTAACCCCGTTTTCGTTTGATTTAGCCTAATCCGGGCTGTCGTGCCTGATTTAACTTGCATTGAACGAAATAAAGACCTCAGGTGTAGAGAACGCCAATCAACACTGGCTACAGTACTTTTTAACAACTGCTTACTCTAACTTAGCCTGCACAAACCTCCACCATGAAAAAAATAACGTCCTTTTTATTGCTGGCTTTGTCCACCTTCTTCATGCACAATTCTGCAGAAGCGCAGGGCTCACAAGTTTACGTTCAGCTCGACAGCATCACAGATGGCAGACTTAATGTAGTGATACGCGATACCGCCACCGGAAATTTTATCGGCTTCACCGACAACAGCAGTCAATCGAACAGTAACCAGATGCTGATGCTCGATTCGATCGGAAATGTAATCTGGAGTAAAGACGTACACGGCAACATAGGTGTCAGTGAAATTGTTCGCGCCTCAGACGGCAATTACATTGCGGGTGGGACACACCAGTACAGTTCTTACAACCGTGTATTCGCATGGAAGATCACACCGCAGGGAAATTCGGTGTGGTTCCGCGACATGAGCGAAGGATCAGCAGGCTCTTTCGCTGGCCTGGCCGCTACCAGTGACGGGGGATGTGTCATCACCGGAACAAGCACATACACCAAATCATTCTGGATCCGGTTAACCGGATCCGGTGCAACTGCAGTGCAACGCGAAATAGACATCACCGTTGGTAACACGAACCAGTGCGTTGGTGTTGTGCATACAGCAGACAATTGTTTTGTCGGAGCGCTGAACGTTAACTACGGCGCCTTTGATTCCGACACATGGATCTATAAGATGGACACCTCCGGCACGCTGGTGTGGCTGCGTTCGTTCGATGCGCCGAACCAGAATACGCCGAAAAAAATCATACAGGCTTCCGATGGTGGATTCATCATTCTCTC
>DATHKF010000566.1:0-3087 GCA_035489505.1 Bacteroidia bacterium
GGTCATTTCCAGGAAGGCGTGAGTTGTATTGCAGAAGGTGTGGCAAGCGTGGTTGATTCGTCTGATCAGATGACCGGGCGTGTAAATACACTTGCCGAATCTACGGATGGCGATATCTGGGGGATTGCCGACGGAAAAGGAATTTTTCGAATCGATCACGGCACGCGCAAACTGGAATTTTCTGCAGGCGGACAACTTACTACCGGTCGTTTGCTTTTTGATTCGCAAAACCGCTTACTGGTTGGGTGTGAAAACGGGTTGCGGGTTTATGAATTGCAAAAGGACAAAACCGTTCTGCTGAAGTATGTGCTTCCTGAAACACAGGGAAGAAATATTACGGCCGTGTGCAAAGGTTTTGTACATGGACAGGAAGTTCTTTTTGTGGGCGCACAGGGCGATGGTGTGTATTATTATTCCGTCAATGAAAAAGCAATTCAGTTTATTGGTTATTTGAAAACGGAATTGCGATGCACCGACCTGGCCATTTCCTCGCTGGCGTGTGATCAGACCAACTCACTCTGGATGGGCACCGTTGGAGAGGGACTGAGAAAAATTACGTTCGATGTCACGCTCTTCCCCGAACGTATTGATCAATTTACGCAAACCAGCGGCCTGGCCGATGACAACATTCACTCACTGCTTGTAGATTTTGAAAACAATGTATGGATCGGGACATTTGGTCATGGCCTTGTCGAGATTCCGTACTCCGTGTTTCACTTTTACACGCAAGCCAGTGGACTCATTCGTCCTGAAGTAAATTGCATTGTGAACGACCGCATGGGCGCACTTTGGTTGGGAACGGATGCAGGAGTGACACGTTTTCACCCTCACATCTCACGCGTTGGTAACGATGCATCGAAAACCCCGGCGAAACATTTTGATTCGCGGAATGGTTTTGCAAACACCAAAGTAACCGCACTGCTCCGCGATACATCCGGAATGATCTGGCTCGGCACGGATGGCAACGGATTGTTTCGCGTGAATCCGCGTACCGAACAATTTGAAAATATGTCGGCACGGCACCAACTCACTTCCGTTCATATCAATACGCTCGCACTTACGGATGAAGGAAAAGTTCTGATCGGAACAACTGACGGACTGTACATTTTCGACGGAAAAAAAAATACTTTTGCGTATCTCACTACCCTGGATGGCCTTGTACACAACAACATTCATCACCTGTTTACTGATCATGCCAATAACATTTGGTTTTCTTCAGAAGGAAGTCCTCCATACATCATGCACGGCGAACAGTTCACCTTGTTCCAGGAAATCGACAGGCTGAAAGGTTTTATGATCAACGGTGTATGTGAAGACAATTTGGGAACACGCTGGATTGCCACGGAAGGAGACGGAATTTTTTCATACAATTCCCTGGGTGCGGATCATAACGTTGCGGCTTTCTCCCAATATACTTCAGGGCAAGGTTTAAAATCCGATCACTGCATTGCGGCTATTGCAGAGAATGACGGCACGCTCTGGGTGATACACAAGAGCGGGCTGAGCATGAAGTTTGCCGGTGATTCGGTATTCCATACATTTTCCGGCAGCGACAATGAATTGTTCACGGCCCTGAATCCGTATGCGTACAAAGACGAACAGGGAATTATTTATCTATGTTCCGCCGACGGACTTGTCGAAATTTCCACGCAAAAAAAGGACTACCTCCGGCGTGATCCGAAAATTTCACTGGCACGGATATTCATCAACGGACGTGAGCGCCAGGTTTCGAGATCGATCCACCTCTCGCCGGGATCTTATAATCTCTCATTCGAATTCAACACCATTCTTTTCAGGGCTTCGACCGTTAAACCGTTTTATTACCGGATTCTCGGGGCAGATTCGGTATGGAGAATTTCGAATGGAAGAAATATCATCATCCCTCAATTGTCGTCCGGCGATTATGTGCTTCAGGTTGCTCCTTCCAAACGGGCGGCTGTTCAGGGAACTGATCAACTGGCCATTCGCATTTACGTGGATTATCCGTTCTGGCAAAAGACCTGGTTCATCGTATTGATGATCTTTCTGATACCGCTCGTGGTGTTTGGAATAATACGCCTGCGAACACTTTCCCTGGTGAATATGAATAAACGGTTGCAGGTGCTTGTGAAAGAAAAAACATTCCTGCTGGAAGCCGAAAAGGAAAGTGTGGCACGCATCAACGTGGAACTGGAAAACAAGAGTAAGGATATTACCGCTTCCATCAAGTATGCAAAACGTATCCAGTTGGCGATCCTTCCTGATTTCCCGATTCTCAAGCGGAATTTTCCGGAGAGTTTTGTTTTTTATGAACCACGTGATATCGTCAGTGGCGATTTTTATTGGTTTGCCGAACGCGACGATTTATTTTTTGTAGCCGTGATCGATTGTACGGGTCATGGAGTTCCCGGAGCGTTCATGTCGATGATCAGTTCAACGCTCATCAACAAAGTGGTGTTTGATCTTGGTATTACGCGGCCGTCTGAGATCCTCAATATCCTGAATGCAGAGATCAAATCGTCGCTGCATCAGCACGAGTCGAGCGAATCATCCCATGACGGTATGGACATTGCATTGTGCCTGATCGATAAACAAAAAAATACGCTTCATTTTTCCGGGGCCGGTCGTCCGCTTCTCCTGGTGCGTAATGGTGAAGTGAACGTGTACAAGACCAACAAGGGCGGACTGGGTGGCGTGTACAATCACAGACAACCGGTGTTTGAAGAAGTTGAAATCGATTTGCGGAAAGGAGATTGCTTCTATATGTACACGGATGGTTTCTCAGATCAGTTCGGTGACCATGGCGGAGCTAAATTTTCGTCGCCGCAGTTTCGCCGTCTCGTGCAGACTATTGCTGATTTCCCGATTGAGCAACAGGAAGAAAAGATCCGTGAAACTTTTTACGCCTGGAAGGGTGATGAGGAACAGTGTGATGATGTCCTGGTACTTGGCATGCGCGTAACTGAGCTGTACGATACTCAGAAATAAATTTAAATAATAAACTAACCACATAACATAGCCTTTGCCTGTTAGCGTGATGCGCAAGCGCATCCATCATAGTGCACAAGAGTTGCGATCTGCTATGTGACCTATGTCCGACGTCTTTAG
>DATHKF010000567.1:0-3771 GCA_035489505.1 Bacteroidia bacterium
TCGTGAAGATGAGATCGTAATTATCAGCGGACAGATCAATCTTTCGCAGGGAAGCCTGGTAGAAGTGGTGAATACTAAATAAAGACACAATGTCAATTACAGAAATAGCGGTCAAAAGACCGCTCCTCATTACAGTAATATTCTTTACGCTCATCCTCTTCGGATTTGTGTCGTACAAGAGTTTGAACTACAACCTGCTTCCGAAATTCGAAGCGAACGTGCTTTCTGTTTCAACGGCTTACCGCGGCGCTTCAGCAGATGAGATCCAGACAACGATCACGAGGACCGTGGAAGATGCGGTGTCATCCATCGAAGGTGTTGATCACATCAATTCATCATCGATGGAAGGTGTTTCTTCCGTGATCATTCAGCTCAAGCCGGGAATCAGCACGATTACCGCTCAGCGCGATGCAGAACGAAGAATAAACCTGATCAAAGCCCAGCTGCCTGAAGATGCTGATGATCCCGTGGTCAACCGCTTCAACTCGGAAGAGCTTCCGGTATTGCGTTTGAGTGCTTCGGCCAATACGAGTCCGACAGAACTTTACGACCTGGTGGACCAGCAGATCAAACCATTGCTTTCTAACGTTGATGGTGTCGGAAACGTAGCGCTCATCGGCGGAAACCAGCGCGAACTTTCTGTAGAGATCAATAACGATAAGCTGGCCGCTTACAATCTCTCCGCAACTGCCGTAACGCAGGCTATTGCCAGTGGAAACGTTTCATTTCCTGCGGGTGATGTGGAAAGCCGCGAAAAACGGTTCTCCATCCGCCTCGATGAAAAGATTACTTCCGTGGATGATCTCCGAAACCTCGTTGTGCGGCAGGACGCAGACGGGGGACGGATACTGCTGAAAGATGTCGCCGTAATTACTGATGCGCAAACGAAAGATAAGACTGTAAACCGCATCAACGGACGTCCGGGTATAGGCATTGAAATCGTGAAACAGGCCGATGCAAATGCTGTTAAAGTCAGTGAGCTCGTCAAGGAGAAATTGAAATTGCTGGAAACGCAATACGCCGCAAAGGGATTGCACTTTGAGATTGCCATCGATCAGTCTGTGTACACGCTGGCGTCAGCAGATGCGGTGATGAACGATCTCATCCTGGCCATTCTCATCGTTGCTGCTGTCATGCTGCTGTTCCTGCATAGCGTGCGCAGTTCGTTGTTCGTACTGGTTTCGCTTCCATCAGCAATGATCCCTACATTCATCCTGATGTACGCGTTTGGTTTTTCACTGAACCTTATGACGCTCATGGCGCTGTCGCTCATCGTAGGAATCCTCGTCGACGACAGCATCGTTATCCTGGAAAATATTTTCCGGCACATGGAAATGGGTAAGAACCGCATGACCGCAGCGCTCGACGGACGAAAGGAAATCGGCTTTACAGCGCTGGCTATTACGCTGGTGGATATTGTTGTGTTCGTGCCTATGGCTTTGGGAGGTGGAATGATCGGAAATATTCTCCGCGAGTTTTCGCTGGTTGTGGTTTTCGCCACATTGATGAGTCTCGTGGTTTCATTTACGCTTACACCGTTGCTGGCATCGCGCTGGGCAAAACTGGAAGTGCTGAGCAAAGATTCGCTCTGGGGGCGTTTCAGCCTTGCGTTCGAAAACATGATCAACGGATTGAAAGAAGCTTATGGCCGTATTCTTTCGTGGTCACTGGGACACAAGCGTTACATCCTCGGCGGAATACTCATTCTTTTCATTGCAACCATGGCGCTTCTCCCGGCAGGTTTTATCGGTACGGCATTTGTTGCAGCCAGCGATCGCGGTGAATTAAATATTGCGATTGAGCTGGATCCGCAGACGCCATTGTACGAAACCAATCGCATTGTACTGGAAGTCGAAAAAATAGTGATGAAGCAACCGTTTGTCACCAGCGTTTTTTCGAATGTCGGTACACAAAGCGGGAATGCGCTTACCGGGAACACCGCAACACCGTACATCGCGGAACTTGCCGTAAAGCTGGTGGATAAAAAAGAACGCAACGTTACAGCCGACCAGTTCGGGGAACAAATGCGCAATGAAATATCCAAAATTCCCGGCGTGAAAGTCACGATCAAACCAACCAGCATTACGGGCAGTTCAGATGCGCCGATCCAGATTGCATTGAAAGGAACGGACATGGACAGCATCTGGGTGGCGGCGCAGCGGGTAAAAGCCATTGTAGCTGCTACAGCGGGTACCGATTATGTAGAGTTCAGCACGAAGACACCGCAGAACGAAATCAGTATTGATCTTGACCGCGACAAGATGAACGCTGCAGGTTTAACTGTACCCGAAGTAGGCAATGCGCTTCAGCTGATTTTCCGCGGGAATAATCTTCTGAAATATACTGAAGGAGGAGAAGAATATGACATCAATATTATTTCGGAAGAAGGTGGAAAGCAGGACATCGAAAGCGTGCGCAATACATTGATCCGGAACAGCCGCGGAGCAAGTATACGCCTCGGAGATATTGCTGTGATCAATGAAAAGCTTGGGCAATCTGTTCTGCAGCGCTCTGACCGGTTGAATGCGATACGTGTGACCGCATTCACGATGGGACGCCCTGTAGGTACGGTAATCGCAGAGATCCAGGAGCGCATTGGGAAGGAGAAACTTCCGGCTGGTGTGATTGTCGATTACCAGGGACAGGCGCAACAGCAGAAGGATGCATTCGGCAGCTTAGGATTGGCTATGCTGATCGGCTTCCTGCTGGTTTACCTGATCATGGTTGCCTTGTATGAAAGTGTCGCGTATCCGCTCGTGGTAATGTTCTCGATACCCGTCGCACTGATTGGTGCAATTCTCGCGTTGGCTTTATCGATGCAGTCGCTGACCATATTTGCGATTGTGGGACTGATCATGCTCATGGGACTCGTGGCCAAAAACGGAATCCTGATCGTGGATTTCACCAATCACCTCAAAACGCAGGGATATGGATTGAAGGAAGCGCTGATCGAAGCCGGAAAAGAACGCCTGCGTCCGATCCTGATGACCACTGTGGCCATGATCCTTGGGATGTTGCCGATTGCATTGTCTACCGGTTCAGGCGCTGAAGTGAAGAACGGAATGGCCTGGGTAATTATTGGAGGACTTGCCAGTTCGCTTTTGCTGACGCTCGTCCTGGTTCCTACGATGTACTACATCATCGACCGCCTGAAAGAAAAAGCAGGGAAGCTGTTCAGCAGGAAAAATAAGGTTGAGGAGTTGGTGGTGGCTGAAGCGCAGTAATGGTATTTGATTCTGAAACCGCTAAAGCGGTTTGGAAACTTCTGGTTGTTTTATTGCCGGTGGCTTAAGCCACCGGCAATAAAACAACCAGTTTGTTACAACGGTTTCAACCGTTTACAAACACAATAGCTTACCGGAAGGTGAGGCCAAACCCAATTCCGCAAGTTGGACCGTACGCATCACCACTTACTTCCGGTTGCCAGTGAAAAGAGAGATCGGGTCCGACATCGAAGTAAAAAAGGTGTGCGTCTACGGCTGCATCGAGAATCTGCAACGTATACACCGCTGCCATGCCAATGAAACATAGATCGCGGTAGCGCTGGTAGTAGTTTTTGTACGTCACCAGCACGTCATCGGGGTAGAGTGGAAGCGGATCAATGGTGTTCACATCATCGTCGTAACGCGCACGCAGACAATTGCGGTAGTACTTGAAATATTTATGATTCCACAACACGCCGTAAAGCGTTCCGCCCATTCCGGCATATACGATGGGCAGCTTCCAGTATTTCTTATTGTAGATCTGACCCAAGCCGGGAACGAGCGCACT
>DATHKF010000568.1:0-2973 GCA_035489505.1 Bacteroidia bacterium
TTGTTTCAAAAACTCCTGATAGCCGATAAGGAATTCCTTTGTTATCTCATCCATCGGTAAAAGTTCCTTACCGCAGTACTCTTTAATCAGATTGATCATGCTGCGATAAACCCGCGGCACTTTCAGCGAGCCAGCACGCTCCGAAACGAACGCGTAAAAATCCTGCTCTTGTTTCGTTGTGTCGGGTAGGTCATTTTTCTGACAGGACAATTGAAAATCTTTCGCGCTACGCGCCTTCTTAGCCAGTTTGAATTGCTCTTTGAATTCTTCACTGCTACGCGCACCACGCGCTTTTATGTCAAGGAACTGATACCACCGCTTTCCGCCGTGGGATATATCCAGATAGAAGGAAACGCCCCCATTCTTGAGGGTCTTTTCCCTTAATTTAACACCCATAGGTATTTCGTTTTAAGGTTAAAAAATGAGTAACGAAAACGGGTAACGGTTTTGCGGAAATCATCCGAAAACAACAGCGCAGCATCTGCCCTCATTAAACGCGGAAACCCTTGGGGATATTGGGTTCTACGCGTTTTTAACCGTTTTGGTTATACCGCTAGGGATATAACGTTTGTAAACGACTATGGCCTTCCGCGGGGGTAACCCTGCGAGGGCATAACCCTTGCAGGGTTACCCCCGAAAACCTTACTTTTGTGCTTTATTCAACCAATACACCGCCTTATCGTATGAGAGACCTTTTTGATAAAATCCGTGAGAACCGCGGGCCGCTTGGCCAGCATGCCAAAGAATCACATGGTTATTTTACGTTCCCGAAACTCGAAGGAGATATCGGGCCACGCATGATTTTCCGTGGAAAAGAACGCCTCAACTGGAGCCTGAATAATTACCTGGGCCTCGCTAATCACCCGGAAGTCCGCAAGGCCGATGTGGAAGGCGCAGCGAAATACGGATTCTCTGCTCCAATGGGCGCACGGATGATGTCGGGCAACTCGAACCTGCACGAAGAACTTGAGGCGGGTCTTTCCAAACTGGTGAAAAAAGAAGATACCATCCTCTGCAACTTCGGTTACCAGGCCATGGTTTCGGCCATTGATTGTTTGGTTGACCGTCACGATGTAATTGTATACGACGCCGAATCACACGCGTGTATTCTCGATGGTGTTCGCCTGCACATGGGCAAACGTTTCGTATACCCGCACAACGATATGGCTTCACTCGAAAAACAACTCGAGCGTGCAGCGAAACTCGTTGACGGAACAGGTGGCGCCGTGCTCGTGATTACCGAAGGCGTTTTCGGCATGAGCGGCAACCAGGGCAACCTGAAAGAGATCGTTGAACTGAAAAAGAAATATCCGTTTCGTTTGTTCGTGGATGATGCACACGGTTGCGGCACCATGGGACCAACAGGCGGCGGAACCGGCGAAGCACAAGGCTGCCAGGACGGAATCGATATTTACTTCGGAACATTTGCAAAATCGTTCGCATTGATTGGCGGATACATTTCTTCCACTGAAAACGTGGTGGAATATCTCCGTTACAATATGCGTTCACAGATATTCGCCAAATCTCTTCCGCTTCCACTCGTGTACGGATTGCTCAAGCGTTTGGAGTTGATGAATACCGAACATCACCTCCGCGAGAATCTCTGGAAAGTAACACACGCCTTGCAAAAAGGATTGCGCGATAACGGGTTCAACATCGGAACGGCTACAACGCCGGTTACACCGGTTTACCTGAGCGGTTCTATCCCGGAAGCAACAAACCTCATTCTTGATCTTCGTGAGAATTTCAACATCTTCTGTTCGATGGTGGTTTATCCTGTAATTCCAAAAGGACAAATCATCCTGCGTTTGATCCCAACAGCGGTTCACACGATTGAAGATGTGAATTACACGGTGGATGCATTCTCGAAAATCCGCAGCAAGCTCACTTCCGGTCAGTACCAGGGTGAAACAATTGCGGCACATTCGTAACGGTTCAGAGTTCCGAGTTAAAAAGTTCAAAGTTTCGGGTTTAGAGTTCACGTCTGTCGAGGCGAAACTTTAAACCCGAAACTTTTTAACCCCGAACCCGGAACTTTTTTTAACATTTACCTCTAAACCCGGCGTCTTATCTTTACGTGATGAGAATGGCCTTGATTATCTTCTGTTGTTTTTGCCGGATGCTTAGCAGTGCGCAGGAATTTCCATCCCCTGTTTTTCTTCGCATCACTCCGGAAGGAAAAGTAGAGCAGCAAACCGCAAATACACACATTCCTTGTTCCATTTCTTCACAGGACGTCGGATACTCCGTGAAGTGCGAAGCGCTTTCGTTGTGTACGCACCACAATACAACGGACTCCTCTTTGGACGTTACGTCCGGTTATTCCGGCAATGTGAACCTCACACAGTTCACGTTGCAGAATAAATATGTGCTCGGCACAATTTATCCCGAAGTGCCATCACCGGGATTTGAAATGCCCTGGTTGCTTACTGACACTACCGTGGTCAGGACATATTTTGTGAGCGGTTATACCTGCAGCAACGGTGGTGAATACAGATACACCGTTGAACAGGACTGGCGATTAGACCGCGATCATAGAGTCAGCGTGATTTACGTCACCCAGGATTCCAATACAACGGTATGGAAGTACACCTACCACCCGGACGGACGTCTGCAAAACCTTCTTCTCATCCGTGAATGGGGATACGAAACGAAGTATTACGACACCACTTCAACCGAACTCGTGTACGATGAACTCAAACGTTGCGTGGCAATCTGCAATCACAGCGGTCTGCCTTACGTATCCATACGTGATGCTATCGCCCAGTGGAAACAGCAACTCGATTCCGCCTTTACACCCGGCGAAGAACCTGATCGACAATATGAATACGGCGACATTCGGTTATACGAACTTGTCGTTTACAGTTACTCCGGCAATCTTCTCACTTCCACGCTCGCGTACAACGAAGGATTATCTGCAGTTTTTTCAGATTCATTGTATTATGATGCGAAGGGACAGCTTGTCTGCTTCCG
>DATHKF010000569.1:0-3839 GCA_035489505.1 Bacteroidia bacterium
AACCGCTCACACGCGCCAATGCGGCAGAGGCGATCGGAAAACCGGCGACGCTGGAAATTCCCGGAGTAAGTTTTGCGTCACCTCCATTTGTGTTTTCATCCGATGCGATGAAAACCCTGCTTGATTTTCTCACCAGCACGCAGGGAGTGACTGCCGGACAATACGTCGAGCCGGTTCAATTGCAGATCATCTGTCACGAACTCGAAGAACGTGTGATCAACGGAAAGATTTCACATACCGAAAACGGACAGATCATCGTACGCTCAAGTGACATCGAAGGTGAAGATGGACTGAGACACATCATTGGTAATTTCTACCAGAAGCAGCTGACCAAGCTCCAATCGGAACTGAAACTATCGCCTGAAAGCATACGTGCCGTTCGCAATGTGATCGAAAATGATCTGATCGCTGGTGAACGTCGTGTTCCGGTTGCCTATACAACGCTCACCGACAAACCCAATGTCTCCGCTGAAGCTATCGATCTCCTGATCCGGGAAAAACTGCTCAAAAGCGAAACCAGTCATTCGGGAACAACATTGGTGGAATTAAGTCACGATACACTGGTAAAACCAATTATTAAGTTCCTCGAAGACAGAAAAATACTGGAGGAAGCGGAAGCCGAGCAGCAGATACTGCGGGAAGAAGCGGAAAGGATTCACCTGGCATTGCTGGAAGAAGCAGAACGGGACAGGCAGAAACTGATCGACGATCAAAAGCGGGCATCCAAAAGAAGAAAAAGGCTGACGTATGGAATCGGCGGCGGTGTGGCAGCTTTACTCGTGGGTTTTGTGATTTACGGATTGGTTATTGCGCACAAAGAAACCCAGGAAGAAATCATCACGCGGCAAACGCGTTACTACGACGCCGCGCTGCTCCAGCAGAAAATTAACCCAACACTTGCTTATCGAATAGCGTATGATGGAAACGCCATTGATTCGTCGCACAAAACATTTGAAAAAATATTGGGTGAGTTGGATGCAAACAATCACTTGTGGCTGACACATCATCTGCGGACGGAATCAGATATCCGAAGCAGTGGATTTTCCCGGGAGAAAAAACAAATTATGGCCATTGATGAAGACGCGATTTACCAGTGGAATGAAAAAGGTGTTTTACAGAAAAAAATCAGGCTTGAACATGGAGTGGGTGCTGCCAAAGTAATGCCGAACGGCAAGGCCGTTATTTTATGTCACAAAAATTATTCGACCGATACGTTATGTGTGTATAACGAAAACGGGCAAATTCAAAATGAACTGGTATTGAATGGAGCCAATGAAGGTATAGTGCCGGTAATTTCTGATGATGGTACGTTGGTCCTCTGGGACGATGCCGTATTCAGCATTGATCAAAGCAAGCCGCGGGCATTTATCCGGAAGCCGGAGGAAAGCAAAGACTACACGTACTATGAAGACTATTCGGACACGCCGCCGTCGGGATTCACCCATAGCAACAACATCATCTATGAAGAAGACGGTTCTATTTACTATTACAAAGTTGAATTAACAGGTGATACACTAAACGCGTATGACAGTCTCGTCCCGGCTGACCGTGCGCAGGTGTGCCGGGTAACGGGAAGCGCGTCAGGCCTGACGATCCTGACCAAGGAAGGAAACATATTTACGTACAGGACCAAGTCGAAAGCGCTGATCAAAACAGGACAGATTGAACTCAACGGCAGTTGCGGAAGAATAAACAGCGACGGAAAATTTATCCTGACATGGACACCAACCTCCTTCGAGGTGTGGGATACGACCGGCGCAGCAATCGGATCCTTTAAACAAAAAACAGAATACACCTCCATTCAGTTTTCTGATTTCGGAAACGGCGTTGTGGTGGGCAGCGAACTTTTTCTCTGGACTACGACACGTCCGGCAATGAATGAGTTTGCCCTGTATTCTCCGTATGATTATCATTTGCTTGGATTGACCGAGAACGATTACAACGTTGGGAACATTTACGATACGTCCGGTTTCGACGGTCTTCTGAATGCCTCCATCAATTATTCGGAGCGGCTCCTCGCGGGAAGACCAGACAAATCCACGCTGCAGCAGGACAGTATCCTGAAAGTCTCGATCAACGAGAGCATGTCGCTGTACAAAAAACTTTTCGCCTGGCCCGAATTTTCAGCGAAGCTCCAACCGGAAGTGCGTAAGCAAATCTATTGGTCATACGCTGCCATGCTTGAGCGCACCGCGTACGATCTCTACGATACTGAATCCGGTGAGGAAATACTTTTCCAGTACAGCGCCATGGCCGATTCCCTGCGGTGCGTAAGTATCTGGTTTGATACTTCCACAGTAAAATACACCGAAACGTACAATCTAAGTGACCGGTTGTGCGAGACGGGACAATACTTCAAAGATTCGCTGAGACAATACGACAAGGCCATTGAGTGTTTGCTTTCTGCTCAACAGCTTACACAAATGCTCGTGGCAAAGTATCCGACTGCAATTATGATGTCGCTGGTGGAACGGATCTCCTTCAACCTCGCGCTTTGTTACCGCGCGAAAGGCAATACCAGGCAGGCTGATCTTGTCCTTGCTGAATTTGTTGCTCTCATCGAAAAGAAAATCGCAGACAGTACACTTCAGACATCGCGTGCAGCCTGGATTTATTCAGAGACAGGAGTTTTCTTCCGCGATTCGCTCGGCGACCAGGAAACTGCGTTGAAGTACTTTGAAAAATGGTATTCCCTTGTCGGAAAAACCAACTATACCAAAGGCTCGTACTACACACAGCTTGCCATTACGTATCTCTACATCGGCTTGGCGGATAGTGCAGACCTGTATGCGACCAAGGCCCTGCAGCTTGGTGAATTTTCCGAGGCGTACGCGGTAAAGATCAACGTCATGCTCCTGAAAAAAGATCCTGCCGGTGCCAAACGCGAATACAACATTGCGAAAACAAAAGAAGATTTCACTCAGGAGGAAGTCGAAGTGCTGATGAACGGCCTGGAAAAACGTGGACGTCAGAATGAAACGTTCGAGCAGATCAAGGAAGTAATTAAAAAAGAGGAAGAAGAAAAAAAGCTAAAAAATGGACGCGATAAATCCTGACCAATACCTCACCTCCCGTGTCGATGACCAGATCAACTGGATGGAAGGAAAATCTGCTACCAACCAGAAGCGCTACAAACAATTCAAACGTGCGGAAATTATCCTGGCTGCGTCCGTGCCGCTGCTCATTGGTTTTCATAAATACGGTCTTGGATTTTCGATCTTTGCCGGCGTGATCAGTTCCATTGTCATCATCCTGATCAGCATGCAACAGTTGCACAAATACTACGAGAACTGGATCAGCTACCGCAACACCATTGAAAAATTGAGAAGGGAAAAGTATTTGTTCACTACCGGTTCTGGTCCTTACGCCATTGATGAAGACGATCCGGCTAAACAGGCAAAGGAAACAGAACGGAAATACAGAATCTTCGTGGAGACGATCGAAGGAATTCTCGCCTCAGAGAATGAAAACTGGAAGAATACAGGACGACAGAAGCCAGACAACCCGGCTTAGAGTGTGAGTTGGTCGATGAACGGAATAAATCGCTTCGCGATTGTGTGTTTGCTTTTTTACCACAGAGAAGAATGAGTGCTTTTCACTGAGATTCACTGAGTGTTTATCAAACTACTGCTCTGTGAAATCTCTGTGCAGTCCCCTGTGACCTCTGTGGTTATTTTTGATTACGTTCTATCTCTGAAAATATTTTTTCACTGCGGTAACGGAACTTCCAACTTCATTCACGGCCTTTCTCAATTCTTCTTCCGTACATCCGAATATTTGCGTCCAATACGTGATCTCCCAGGGTTCATCGGGATTGATCACTCTGCGGTCTTCGGGAG
>DATHKF010000570.1:0-6807 GCA_035489505.1 Bacteroidia bacterium
CGTCTTCCTGCTGCAATCCCTTAATATAGTTGTTGAAAATTTCATCGGAGCTTGAACCAACCAGAATCGGCTCTTCCAATCGGAAATATATCCGGCGTTTCTTTTTATCCGCAGGATCATTTGCTTTATCCCATCCTTCTGCATAAAAATTTTCAGGATCGGCATCGTCTCCAAATCTCGTTATATTGAACATCTGTGTAGCATTCCGATGTTGAACGTAAGCATAATCATCAGCCTCATAATCCACGGTAATTTTTCCTCCGGTGGGAAGTGTAATTTCCCGTAAATTCCAAACTGACTGCTCATCATCCTTTAAATCCTGGTAAACAGCAATATTCGTTGGTGTTTGAACAACTGTTGTATCAAATTGGGTTACATAAGGGAAATACTTCTTATTGAACAAGTCGGCATCCGACTTGTAGTTAGCCCATCGATCATAACTAGCCGTATTATAACCAGGATTACTTGAGGTTATCCCTTGATCATAATCAAACTCATATGGTGAAAGAGATCCACGCGAATTGTTCTGGTATTCAAACCAGACCTTTGTCAGCGTTAATTTCCCTCCAGCACTACCCGGCGTATTTAAAGTGCCATCACACAGATCGTAGGTGTACTGAAATTTAACCACTTTGATAGGCCTGGCCTCATCGTCATTTGCACCAGATACATCAACCAATTTAGCGTAATCACTTTTCGCATAAACTTCAATAGCATCCAGTTTGTAATAGGGATCAGACCCTGGGGAACTCGCATATTTTCCATTAGCGGAAAGTCCGTCATTACGTTCACTGATCTTAAAAACAGCTATATGAGTTTTGGTTTCCACTGTAGCAACATGATACATTTCACGCTCACCGTATTGAATGTATCCCTTATCATCCTTTGCTGTAGAGAAAAGACCAGGTTCATACATTGCATCTTCATATGGTGCTCTCCATTGATAGGAAGCGCCGTTTACCGATGGATCGGAACTACCATCACCATAAACTTTGACATAATTAAATTTGACCCAATATCCATAATCGTCCTCCGTAATGCCATCGCCTGTCAGATCTACGTAATCAGTACCAAGTATTCCGGTCAGCAAATGGGAGTAAGAATAAGGTCCGAGATTTGTTTCGCTAAAAAATTCTTCGGTTCCATTTAACAATTGTCCCTTATAGTCCGGCTCACTTCCATTTGTTGTAGTGGAAGTTCCAGCCGGTGGAAGATTATTCACAAATGGCTGGTCAGGTGCAGTATAAGCTATTTCGTGGTGACTAAGATTATATACAGGTAATCCGTAAACATATCTGTTACCATCAGCGTTGTATGCTGTAACTCCTCCTGTGTGATTTGAAATATCAACCCCATTATTCCGAGAAGCATGCGACAAACTCTGAGTAGGCGTCATTGGATAATATCCACTCGCCGGAATACTTGTATAATAATTAATCGCGTACTCGGGTAATATCGCGTCTCCGACATTATTGCATAATGCCTCGTTGGTTATCGGATATATCGTTGTATTTCGGGAAATACGCTCTCTATAGTTTCTGTTGGGTTCTACAGTAGCTCCTAAAATCACCCCAGAGCTTAATTCCAATTGCTCATCCTGCGGAATATACTTCTTTGACACAAGTGTGCCGCCTTCTTCTAAAACTGCACGTGCTGCATATTCGTCGCCGATGTAATTCATTTCTGTAGGATCAAAAGATGTTTTTTCCCCAAGCGATTTATAATAAATTGGTTCTGGAGCTACGGACCCCTCGGCATATCCATTATCCCATTGCGTTACTTTTCGGAATTTGTAGTAGTCACTCCATTCATTATCCTCGTCCCATGGTGAGGTGTGCGAAGAATAGTAGCTAAGCTCAGCGTCATAACCAAGGTGCCCACCCGCTCCCGTCTCAATGCTAAGTGAGCCTCCTACACCCCAGGAGAAGACCGGAGCATCAAACATTCGTCCGACTTGCGGAGAGTAGGGTCTGAATGAACCTCCAATACCCTGCCCTTGAATGCCATAATAATCATAAGTAAGGTTAGGAGTTGCGAGATTAGGACTAGCATTGTTCAATGGCCCATCATTCTCCCTGTTTGCGTCATACAGATGGTGAGGGTCAAGTTTGCTTCCTACATTTTCATAATCAAATTCAGCGTCTCCTAAATAATTGTATCCATAAGCCTGAATTTCCACTGTATTGTTTTTATGATCCAACTGTTGTGTACTGAAAAAACCTTTTGTTGACGCATTGGGAAATAATAGTGGTGCACCCAAGGGACCAGCTTTGAAACTAAAACTGAGATCAAGACCAGTAGTCGCGTTTGCAGTAACAGGAGAATAGGCTTGCTGCGCGAAGGAATACGTTGAACCTCCTCCACGCCAAGAGCTTGCACTGTACGCGCTACGAGTATTCTCAAATGCACTGCCCGTACCCTCCTTTTCCATCTGCTTACTAAAACTCATTCCTCCGAACATGCTGAAATTCATTCCAGCTCTGCTGGAAAAGGACGCACCTACACCAAATATCTTCATACGGTTACCTGCCCGTTCCGAATGTGACATATGTGCGCTTACGCCAACACCTTCTTGTGAATCGATAGTCAAGTTCAAACCGTAGTAATTCTTGGAAACCTGACTGCTCTTTATTGGATCACAAATCGTATAACCCGGACTTAAAGAGTATCCGAGTCCCTTGTAATTGTTGTAATAAATCGAAAACATCGCATTAAATCCAGCACTGGTTTTATCGAAATCCGCACCAGCTGTTTCCTGATTTAATCCATAGCCAACGCCGTACGTATAATGATCTTCCATATCCAATCGCTTAGTAATTATCTGGCCATTAAAATCGTCAGGTAACCCCCGCATATTCCTCACAATCGCCCCCGGATTCAAATTCCATCCCAATCCCACCCAACTCGCTTCCTGGTCCATGCCAATTCCGGAATGATACGAAAGGTTGAAAGGATAACCTCCATTTGGTCCCGGTAGTTCAAACAACGGAATGTTGTAATTGAAATCGCCAGTGAATAGATCAACCATATCTGTTGTGCCCACCGGTTCGAAACTCTGCACTTCGGGTTGCGATGGACCGTTCGTTAATGCATGCGCCGCAATGGGGAATGCATAATCCGCAATGAGATTCAGTGCCAGGTAGGCGGCAATGATCCTGTAGATTTTCTTTTTTCGGGTAGACTGGATAAAGGCCATGTGATCAGAATTGAATGGATGGAATATTCTTAATGTTTTCTGCTGTAAATTCAAATTGCAATATGCCGGTGCCGAAGAGCTGATCTTCGATGACAAATGTTTTGTTTTGCTCGTGTTCTTTATCCGGCTCGTCGAAGGCAAACAGAATCTCTGCTTCGGGAGAAATTCCATAATGCGGTGTAAACTGGTGCATCCTGCAGGGCAACTTGTCCTTTCCACTCAGGAGATAAACGTCCTTGTCAACACCGAATGCGAGATAATTCGTTCGTGAGAAATATTCGTTCTCATCATACAGGTTATACTTCAGAATATCCTGATTACTATTTGCTAACCGGTAGACCACTTTGTAATACTGCATATCGCCCTTCGATTCAACAACTGATTTCCATTCTGCTTCCGAAGGTGATGCACCGGTCTCTCTCAAAGCCATGGCCTCCTTCGGCAGGTAATACACCGAAAAAGTAATGTCGTCGATCGTTTTGGAATTAATCAGACCGCTCGATTCACTTTCCGTCCAGCTGATGTATTCGCCGGAAGGCAAAACATCCGGCTTCTCCGAACATGAGTACATCAGCGCAATCATCAGCATATAGGTTACTGTATTTTTCATTTGCTCCCTTTGAACTTTTCATTAGCGTATAACTTCAGGTCCTCCGTGACATTCACGACCTCGTCGCCATACATAATTCCACCATCACCGTTCGCTCCGAAAACAATGGAGTAGCCCTTCTCCTTGCCGTAGTCCTGTGCATACTGGTTCAACTGTTTCCAAATCTGCTCCTCGTACTGACCAACCATGCGTTCATTATCCTCAGCGAACATGTTCTGCTTCACGTATAGATCCTGCTGCATGTTCCTGATCTGGCTCGCTTCCAAGGTATCGGCGGCTCCATTCATCTGGTAGGCCTGCAAACGCATTTCAATTCTCAGGCCCAGGCTATCCAGGATATTTTTTCGCTGTTGCTGCACCGAGATCATCCGAGCTTCAAGCTGCTTTTTCATTTCGAAGTCGTTGTACACCTCTGCATTGATAACATACACATTCTGAGTCCGGGTCATGGAAATAAAAAGTATACAACTCACGCAAATCAACAGGGAGAGCGCAACAGGAATAATGGTTTCTTTTTTCATCGTCATGGTTTTTATTCTTCGCCCGATCCGCCACCGTCGCAGTTAGGTGAAATTGTTGTTACGTGTTTGAATCTCAAAAGCCATTTTTCATTTTTTTCATTGGTCACTTCCAGTATGAACGTGCCTGCACCTAAGCTTCCATTGGTGTTGGTAGCACAATCAAAAAGATTGATAAAAAATCGATTGTCACCATAATCAGAAGTCCTGACAATTGCGTAGGCTCCGGTACTGGATGCTACAACCCGGCGCTGTTCATCGTAGATTGTGAATGAAAGGTCATCGTCGGTATCGTTATATTCTTCATCATACATGAAATACAATGCACCATTTTTTACCAGGTAATAACCACCATCCAGTTTTCTGTGCAGTACAGCATAATCCCGCGTCCAGGCTTTATTCGCAATCGTTAATAAAGCTGAACCGGAAACATAAGTAGGCGACGCAAAAGATTGTACCGTTCCTGTTGCACCCGATACAGTAACACCGGCATTTCCAAGATCCAACCACTGAGTATTATCCCAATTCCCAACGCGCAAGGTGTTATAATCCGTAACGTTCCCGCTGTTGCGATTCCAACCCAACGTAACCACGATATTGGAAGAGCCAACCTGGCGGTCAAGTCTCCAGTATTCGTCACTGCTGATGTTTACCAATGAATCTACGATCGTACTCCCTGCGGTTTGTACAACTGCGTAATACTGTGCCTCAAACCGGTCACTTGCACTTCCGGGTGCGGTAATCGCCAGAGGGTGATGCGCAATACTATCATGCAACGTTGTATCTCCCAGTGGAAAACTAAACGCGTCATTACCTGTCTTCCGTACAGGGCCATGTACGTATGCGCTATCGTCATTGGTAACTGTACACGTTGCATTGTCCGCAAAAGCGAGATAATTGCTTGAAGTAGTAATGATCCTTCCTTTAGCCAAAATCATTCCGGTATTAATCAAAACTGGATTGAGCAACCGTAAGGACTTCAAAGGTGTACCAGGAACCGGCGGAATGTTCCGGTTCACTTCCACACTGGCAAAATTGATCGTGCCGGCAACTCCGAGTATCCTGTTATGATTCAGGCCATCGAAGATCACGGTGCTTGTCCCATAGGTCCACGTACCCTGGCTGTTCCAGTCACCACCCACATTAATTCTATTTGAGCCTGCCGAACAGGTTGCGCCGGATGCAATCGTAAAATCATTATCCACATCCAGGTTACCTGTAAGCGTACGTGTACCGCTGTTGATCGCAACATTATAAAAAGGCATCGTGACAGAACCCGAAGCTTCTCCATCTACATTGAAACTGCCGTAGAACGCAACGGTTGATGTCGCCATTGGTGTACCGGGGATTACGGTACCTCCCACGTAAACCCAATTTCCGGTTACGGAAATGATACTTACCAGTGTGAGATTACCTAATGTTTTATCAATCGTGATGTTTGGTAGTTTACCTGCTCCGGCAGTCCCGCTTCCGGTTAGCGTCTGATTCCCATCCCCGTTGATAATAATGGAAGTTGTTCCTGTAGTCGACGTTCCAGTGTTTGTTGTAGTGATATTGCCCTTGGCGTGAATAGTGCCACCGGTCATTGTAAGCGTATTCGTTCCGTTGAATGTTAAGGTCCCGTTGACAGTGAGCGTACCCGAAAGCGTATAGGTTATCGCTGCGTCGCCATAAAATGTGACACTGTATAGCTCGTGTGTACCACTGATGTTTGCACCGGCCACCCTGAACTGTACGAGACTCGTACCGTAATTAATTGTTCCTGCTGTATAAGTCCAATCTCCGGCACAGAAAATACAAGCCACCAGCGACAAGGTTCCACTTGTTTTATTGATGGTGATGTTCGGGAGCCTGCCGTCACCCGAGCCTGGCGTACCGGTGAATGTCTGATTGCCCGTCCCGTTGATCAGGATCGTACCCGTTCCACCACCCGTTGAATGTGTGTACGTGGTAAGATCAATATTACCTTCTACCGCAATCGTTCCTGTATTGATGGTAAGTGAATTTGCATTGACAACTGTGAATGTTCCGCCAACGGTTAACGTTGTTCCCGAAGCAATCGTCCACGTACTTCCGGTGGTTTTCGTTACGTTAGCCAGTTTGTGTGAACCACTCACCGTGTGCGAGCCGATAAAATAAACTGTGCTTGTACCAGGCTTGATGGGTCCTGCTGTCCAGGTCCAGTTGCCTTCTGCGGAGATCGTACTCACGAGAATCAGTGTATCAGAAGTCTTGTTGATCACCACGTGCGGCACACGGGCATTTCCAGCAGTAGCGTTCCCGGTGAAAGTCTGATTCCCGGATGTGCCGTTGATAGTGAGTGTAGCATTCCCTCCTCCAAAAGCGGACGTATTTGAAAAAGTAATACTGCCCTTAGCGTGAATGTCTCCGGTATTCAGTTCAATACCATTGGTACCACTCACCAGAAGCGCGCCATTCACAGTTAATGTTGTGCCTCCACTGATAGTCATGGCGGCCACAAT
>DATHKF010000571.1:0-2328 GCA_035489505.1 Bacteroidia bacterium
GCCACACAGGCAGTTGCGATTGAAGCGACAAAAAACCTTTTCATGATCCTTGATTATTTCTTAGGCGTTTCCGGTGGAGCGGGAGGCAGGTCCGGTTTGTCGTTACCCATTTTCTTGGTTACCTCTTCGAGCAATTTCAAACCAAGCAAACCACTGATCGGGCCATTCGGGCCACCGGAGTCGCCACCATTACCACCGGTGATCAGGACATCAGGAATTACTTTGATGCGGTCTCTGCCGATTGCTTCTGTGATTTTAAGTTGCGTGAAATTGTCGCCACCCATTGCGCTTACTGCAAGTTTGTAGGATTCAGCCGACGACTTACCGATCGCGAGAATTTTTTCCGCTTCCGCATTACCGGTTACGGCAATTTTTTCCGCTTCCGCATTCGCGATAACTTTTACTTTATCCGCTTCTGCGATGGACGTTACTTTTACACGTTCCGCTTCTGCGTTCGCGCCAATCTTCACGCTCTGCGCTTCACCTTCTGCCTTCTTTACAGCTGCATCGGCCACACGGTTTGCAATGAGTACGCCCTGGTCGGCTTTTACAATTTCTTTCTGGATATCAGCGATTGCAGTTTCTTTTTCAAGTGCCTGGCGGGTCATCTCGGCACGCTTCTGCGTTTCATACGTTGTGTTCTGCTCTTCCGCGATCTTACGATCAGTGAGTGTTTTCATGAGTTCGTCCGGCGGGTTGATATCACCAATGAGCGTATCCACACCGTTTACGTTGTACTGCTCAAGCACATGACCAATGTGTTCACGCGCTGATGTCTGTCGTTCTTTACGTGAAGTAAGGAAAGTGATCACGTCAGAATCCTGTGCGGAGTTTCTGAAATAGTTGCCAATCGTAGGTTCCAGGACCTGGCTGACGAGGTTGTTCATATTTCCGAAACGCGCAATTACTTTCGGCGCTTCAGCGGTTGGAATGTGAATGATCTGCGAAACGTCGAGGTTGAAAGAGAAACCATCTTTCGAACGGACCGTGATCGTAGAAAGGTGTTTGTCGAGCTGGTGAGATTCTGAACGCGCACTCGCCCAGTTGAGGACGAGGTTGGTTGTTGGAACCAACTCAACTTTCATGATGTATGGATTCACCGGGTATTTCCCCGGACCGTATGGCTCGCTCCACACACCTTTTTCTCCTTTGGAAACAATGTTGCCGTGTTTGAATTCGACGCCGCTCAGATCTTTTCCTTCAGTACCGATGTAGGAAATAACAACGCCCACGTGACCAATCGCGATCTCCGTCATTTTCACTTGTTCAATCTGGATGAACCATGGGTTGAGATAATATGATCCGGCGAGAACAACCTGCGGCTGCAAACCTTTGTTTCCTCCGTTGCGCAGGAATGCATCAGCATCCTGGAAATTGTTGTGGCCATCTACGTGACGGCCGGCAATGTTTCCTTCATCAATCGGTCTTCCGTCGAGCGTGGTTACAACACCTACCATGTTTTCAGAAATCGCGGTCATGCCGTAGAGCAAAACATCAAACAGGTGTGTGTTGATCCTGTACGTTCCTGCCGTAAGCAATCCTGATTGACGGCCTTTTCGTCCACCGTTTTTCAGGAAGGCTGCTGCATCCTGGAATGAATCGGAATCAACTTTGCGTGCAAGGATATTTCCTGTTTCCAGTTCGGCACCGTCTTTCGCAACGAACAAACCGATTTTCCCTTCGGGGATGAGTGTGAATGGCTGAAGCTTGATTTCATATTGCCAGATCCACAGCCAGAAATAAATTCCGGGAGCTAAAGTCTGCGCCTGGAAACCGGCTTCACCGTTGGTGGCCACAATTCTTCCCGGAGGCAGTTCTTTGTTGGCACCAAACAGAACGAATTTCTTCGTGATCAGCCCGATTTTATCTTCTGGAACAATGATAATCCCGAGGATGCGGAAAATTACTTTGTACAATACGATACAAAGGACGAGCACCAGTGCCCACCAATAATTCATGAGAAATTCGACCATAGGGGAATTTTAAAAAGCGTGAAATCAAATGTAGAGAAACACGCTGTCCATAGTGGGTTGCAACGGCGGAATAGTTACGAACAGATCGACCGGCTTGTTGGTAATTCGTCAGGCAAATGCACCATTGATCACTGTCGCGGGTAGTAGATATTTACGGTCACTTTGTTCGGATACGTTTCATCCGAATAGAAGTAACTGATCCCGGTCATCCTTCCCTGTTTTCCGTAAGTATACGTTTCCGCAACCTCCAGGTCGGAATTGTCCCGGTTACCGGCTTGCCAGAAATGCTTTTCGCTTTTGGAAATCACTCTCCCTTTTTTGTCGTAAGTGAAAAGTATTTCTTTGAGATCGTCAT
>DATHKF010000572.1:0-2037 GCA_035489505.1 Bacteroidia bacterium
CACGGTCTTCATCATCAACCACAATCACCACTTTTCCTGCTTTGATCTCAGCAACAGCCTCATCTATCGAATTGAGCAACTTTTCAGCCATTTTTCCAGCGAATATTTCGGGTACAAAGGTACGAGGAATTGAGGGAATAGAGGTTGAGAGGGAATTCGGCGGTGTATCAGTTTAACTGTCAATAGTTTGTTTCAAAAGAACGGGATTAAATTCTGCCGCGAATTATACGAATTACGCTAATGCACAATTAGCGTAATTCGCGGCAAAAATATATTGCGGTGATTGACCAACTGACTTTAACCCAGAGATACTGCCTGGAATACGGGAGGAAAGCCGCTCCACAAAAAAAAGTTTCGATTCGAGGTTACCTTTTGCCCTTTTCCGGCATTAAGAGGAAAAGACGTCCTATGAAACGCATAATTTACCTCGTTCCGGCCTTCCTCATCTGTTTCGCTTCCTGCGAATCGCCTGAAATCAATACCGATGAAATTGCTTTGCTGTCGAAAGCAAACGCGGAGGCTACACAGATTGCCGTTCAGCAAATGGTCGTAAAAAACGCTGTTGCGATTGATTCGATCATACCGGCTAAACAGGTTGTCATCGGCAGGGATTCTGTCATCGGACTCATCGTGAGCCTGCCTGTTGTAAGTGACACCAGTCATCTCGTTGAAGCTGTTGGACTGTATGATCAATCGAAACAGCTTGCTGAAATGACTGGTGGAGTTGAAAGTTATCTCAAGTCGGCGAGTGAAATCACGCAAAAGTTCATCGACATCCTGGATGGGAATCTCGAAGACAATACCGATCTCGTATTCATGATTGACTGCACCACCAGCATGGCTGATGATATTGACAATGTGAAACAGGGATGTAGCCGTATTCTCAATCATGTCCGCACAAAGAAGAACGTGAGAATCGGCGTGGTGCAGTACCGCGACAAAGCGGACGGTCCGGTGTGGTACCAATGGATTCCATTGAGTACGAATTACGATTATGTAAAGAGTTACATCAATTCCATTGTGGTGAGCGGAGGAGGCTTAGACTGGCCGGAGTCGATGTACGATGCGGCCTGTCTTACGCTGGACACCATGGAGTGGAGAGAACAGTCAAAGAAAATGATGCTCGTGCTTGGTGATGCGCCCAGTCTTGTTCCTCCGCTTTCCCGGTATGGTTTAACGGATGTTGTTGCCAAATCGCAGGAGCATGGAGTGCAAATGAATTTTTACCCGGTGATCATTTCATATTCTCCCCTGATAGAAAGTACGGCCACAACTTCACCAGCAACAAAACCGCTCGTTGCGAAAATTTATCCGAATCCTTCTGCAGGAGAAATCACCGTTGAACTTGCGCATGAGGATGAATATCGCTGGGAAGTGATGGACGTGGCCGGAGGTTTGATCAGCAGTGATGAAGGGCAGACCGCTGCAATTCATCTCAATCTTTCGGGCCTGCCGAATGGCGTTTACATTGTCCGGGTATTCGAAAAGAATGGAATAGCTGTTGAAGACAAGCGCGTGGTGGTGGCGCATTGATGTTTGTTATTCATCTGCTTTTTTTACACGGCAGTGCCCGATTTAAAAAATTACTTCACACTCATTCTGGAGACCATTTTACCCGTTCGTATTCCGGCGAAAATGCACAACGTGATCAGCAGAATGAGATGTGTAAGCGAAACTTCCGGGTGACCGTTGCATGCTCCATTCATATACAACCAGTCGACCCAAAATGGAATGGGATGTTGGTGGTAGTAGCAGGGATCCGATGGAAGCACAAGCGGCGTAATTACTTCAAAATCCAACCAGCCGATAGCTAAGAGGTAAACGAGACAGAAGAACGTAACCATTATTCCGTAACCGAGGGATGGCGGTGTTTTAACCGGGTTGGTATTTGAATCCACGGATACTTCTTTCATGAGATGGATCGAAAGTAGTATGCAATCAATCCATGGAACGCGCGTTTCCAGAACTGCTGGCGTTTTCTGAATAAGTGTAGACTCACCGGAAAAAACAAAAGCCGGGTCGTGTGACCCGGCTCTT
>DATHKF010000573.1:0-2821 GCA_035489505.1 Bacteroidia bacterium
GATCACGCGTACAGTTTTGAAAACGGATTTTGCGTTCCCGGCGACAGCTCGGAAAATTTTCTTCGTGGACAGCTGTCTGCGATGGGATTGAACGAAAACGAGCGCGAAGAGTTTATCGCGTACTGGCTGCCCGACATGCAGAAGAATGCATTCAATGTCATCACATTTGCCGGTGAAGAATATACTTCGCGTGCGAAACTTCACATTTCGCCTGAACCAAATTCCATGTTGCGTGTATTCATGGTGTTCAGGTCTTCTGCTGGACGGGTGAGTATTTCACCACAGCAGTTCGCGCCGTTTCACCGCAACGGATTTACCGTTGTGGAATGGGGCGGAACGGATGTAAGTCCATTGCCGGGAGAAATTCAATAACGCATGAAGCAGATACTTTTTTTTCTCGTGACGTTGCTTCCTGTTCTGCTGAACGGACAGGTCAGCGTGCACGATTTCAATTGCACCGACGATGGTTCGCTCTTCTACTGGATCAATGAAGACGCGCAGCGCAGCATTACGGTGTGTCCGAAAGACAGCATCTGGTATTCTGCATCGCGTGGCCCGTCGTTCGCTGTGCAGGCGCATAATGTACGGTTCAGCGGAAACGGAAAATATATGTTCTGGTTCCGCGATCATAAAATTTATCGCGCGGAGTATAATGCCGGCAGGTTGACGGACACCATCACGATCGATTACCCGGGACTTTCCCAGTCTGTGTTTGATGTGAATTACGACGGATCAAAAGTCCTGGCCTCTTACGATGCACCTGGCATTCCCAAAAAATGTTCGCCCGGTTTTCGCATGCTCATGAGTTTTGAAGAACGCGATGGAAAATACCAGCTCACCGACACGCTTTCTCCTCCCGACACGTGCAAGTTCGTACACCAGTCGCATATTCTGCCCAATGGTTATGTGGTATGGACTGCGTATCTCCAGGAACATCTGCTGAAACCCATCGGCAACGGAAAATACGAGGAGATTGCCTGGCCGGAAACAAAACTCCTGCAGCGAAAGTCAATGCTTGTTCCGCAAAACGGAAATTCTATTTTTCTGAGCGGGTACGAAAAAGATCCGACTACACCTACCGACGATTCTGTTTTCGTTTTGTACGAGTACCTTTTTGTGAATGGAACGTACACGGAACCAATCAAACTGCGCGAATGGAAAAATTATCCGCTGTGGAGCGTGAATTTGTCTGTTTCACCGGACGGAACGCACATCAATTGGGTGTGCCACGAGATTGATCCCACGAAACAACATCCGGAGATCAGCGATGTGTACACCATGCACTGGGAAAATGGTGCGTGGTCGGAACCGGAATTGATCTTCAGCGAGATCATGGGTACAGACCAGGCGCGGATCGGGTGGATGGTGCCAAGCAACACGGGGATTGTGTGGCAGCGCGCGGATGCACGTATTGTTTTCTGCGACGGTTATCACCGCGGGGCGCTGGTGAGTGAAATTATTCTGAGTAACAAAGCGAAGCCTGCGCCGCGTACACCGACCTTATACAGCGAAAATCTTGTGATGACGGATACGCTGATTGCCGGTGAACAACGCGTGATGAAACTCCAATTTGTGAATACCACCAGAGACACGCTGCATGTAACGCCTTACACCGCGAATCTCTCTACGCAAAACCGCTATCACCGCATTCCCACAACGAGCCACTCCTGGGTTACGCTTGTTCCTGAATTTCCGGAACTGAACAATGAAACAGCGCACGGCAACGAATGGGTACTTGCACCGGGCGATACGTGCTTGCTTTCTGTGCTGGTGAGCTTCAGCGCTTCGGGAGAAAAGCAATCGGTAACGGTATACGCGCGCGGCGATTTCATAAGCGGCCTGATCGAATGGAGTATTGTGCCGGGCATGATCCTCAAAGACACGCGACGAAATGTGTTCGATCCGTTTGTGGGCGCCAATGGAAAACCGCAGGAGCAATGCGCGAAAGACAAGCACGGATATGTTTTGCGCACCTGGTACCCGAACGGAAAACTCCATTACGAAACGTTCTACGATTCGAAATGCAAACCGCGCGGCACGTGGATGTATTACTCGGAATCGGGCGTATTGCTTGCGGAACGGAAATACACCGGCGACCGTACGTATACCAGCACAACGTGGTATGAGAACGGTCAGCTGAAAGCGAAGGGCGATTACCGCAGGTCGTGCAAGATTGGAACGTGGAAAGAGTATTACTCGAACGGACAGAAAAAATCGGTAGCACAATTTCACCGCGTGTGGGTGTGGAATATTTACCGCAGGCATTTCGGCATGGACGTGACGATGGGCACATTCGCGCGAACATATTCTGCGTGGTATGAAAATGGTCAGCAGAAAGTCCACCTGAAGAACGACATGAACGGAGATCCGACCGGTGTGTGGGAATCGTGGTACGGGAATGGGAACGTGAACGCGCGGTATACTTACAAGGGACGTGAATGTCAACCGCACAAGCTGGTTTACAATTCCGATGGAACGCTTTATTCGGATTCCATGCAACCTCCTAAGCTACTGAATGGACAGACGTATGATCTGTTGATGATGTTGCCGCAGTTGAGTTATACGTCGCGTTTCCGGTATCGCGGAAGAGGCGGATACGGTGGGGATTTTTAAAATTCCATCGCCATGTGTGCAAGCGCCGAAGAAAACCGCTGAAGCGGTTGGAGAGTCAGTGGCTATCCATTGCCGGGGGCTTAAGCCCAATGTCATTAAGTTCCCTCTCACAGTGCCCTTTTGTAGTTAAGCTCTGTTTGATGTCTGCCGGTTAGTCGCCTTCGGGAATGTTTGTTTCTGGGATATGATCGATTTGGCCGGACAGGTT
>DATHKF010000574.1:0-5509 GCA_035489505.1 Bacteroidia bacterium
CCCGTAATTTTCAATATCCTTAACGAGCATTCCTTCAAGCACGGCAGTACGGATCACCGCATTCCAGTAACTCTCACCTTTTGCATCGTCCATGCCTTTACCAAACACTTCCAGATCGTTGTGCTTGTATGCTTTTACAGTTGCAGTAACAAGACCGGTAAGGATGTGAATGATATGCTTGTCTTTGAATTTCTCTTTGATGTCGCCAACGGTTTCAAGCACAAGGCCGATATCATCCGTTGCATCCACTTTAGTCCGTGGATTACTGCAGTTGTCGCACTGCCCGCAATTTTCCTGTTCGTAACGTTCACCGAAATAATGCAGGATCACTTTTCTCCTGCACGCTGATGATTCGGCATACGCCACAGTCTCGAGCAGCAATTGTTTCCCGATTTCCTGTTCCGCAACTGGTTTGCCCTTCATGAATTTCTCCAGCTTCTGGATATCATCGTAGCTGTAGAATGTCAGGCATTGTCCTTCTCCTCCATCACGTCCGGCACGACCGGTTTCCTGGTAATATCCTTCGAGTGATTTTGGAATATCGTGGTGAATGACAAAACGTACATCCGGCTTATCGATGCCCATACCGAATGCAATCGTTGCAACAATCACGTCGATGTCTTCCATGAGGAAATCATCCTGTGTTTGTGCACGCGTTGTTGCATCAAGCCCGGCGTGATAAGGAAGTGCTTTGATCCCGTTTACTTTCAACGTCTCCGCAAGTTCTTCAACTTTCTTGCGGCTGAGGCAATACACAATTCCTGATTTGCCTTCGTTCTTTTTGATGAAGCGGATGATCTCGCGGATCACATTTACTTTCGGCCGCACTTCGTAAAACAGGTTATCACGATTGAACGACGATTTGTAAATATCAGCTTCCGTCATTCCAAGGTTCTTCAGGATATCCTGCTGAACTTTTGGTGTAGCGGTTGCAGTGAGTGCGATGATGGGAACTGTACCAATGGCTTCGATGATCGAACGCAGGCGACGGTATTCCGGGCGGAAATCATGTCCCCATTCGGAAATACAATGTGCTTCGTCGATCGCGAAAAAAGAAATTTTGATTTCGCGAAAGAACGTAACGTTCTCGTCTTTGGTCAGTGATTCCGGCGCAACGTAAAGCAATTTTGTTTTGCCGGAAGTAATATCTTTTTTCACTTTCAGGATTTCCGCTTTGGAGAGCGAAGAATTCATGAAGTGCGCAATGCCGTCGTCGGTACCGTGGTTGCGGATTGCATCCACCTGGTTTTTCATCAACGCGATGAGCGGGGAAACAATGATCGCTGTTCCTTCACTGATGAGTGCAGGCAACTGGTAGCACATGGATTTACCGCCACCGGTTGGCATGATCACGAACGTATCTCTGCCTTCGAGCACGCTTGTAATTATTTCCTCCTGTTGGCCTTTGAACTTATCAAACCCAAAATATTTTTTGAGTTGATCCGCCAGCACCAGGCTTTCTGTATCAATCATTGTGAACCGTATCTAGTAGTAAATAGGCCGGGAGAGGCCAGTGTGTTTATATGAAAGTAAAGATATAAGGAAATCCCTGATCATTCCATAGTTTTTCGCGGGAATGTTTTTGTTTTCTATGAATGGTGAGTATCGCACGATAAATGAAAAGTTTCTTCGCGAAAAAGAAATTTCACTATATTACAAAGTCATTTTACACTTCTCATTTTTTAACATCATCTTCCGGTATCAGCACGGGACAAATAATTCTTTGTATGAAAAAATTAGTTACGCTCATCCTGTTGCTTGCTTCATCGTTGATCTTTGCGCAGGCACCCACTCAAATAAAATATCAAGGTGTTGCGCGCGATGCCGCAGGCGCACCCATTGCAAACGGAACCATCACCGTGCAATTTGATATTCACACAGTCACTCCAACAGGAACAATTGTTTACACGGAAACACATACGGGTGTTGCCACGAATCAATTCGGATTGTTCAGCATCAGCATGGGTTCGGTTACACCATTGTCTCCAACATTGTTTGGAACAGGCCAGGAGTTTCTCGAAGTTTCTGTTGATTTCGGAAGCGGATTAACCAGCATGGGAACTTCACAACTGCTTTCTGTTCCGTATGCGTTGTATGCAGAAACATCGGGCAGTTCAACTCCGGGACCAACTGGCCCTACAGGTGCAGCAGGAATAAATGGTGCAACGGGCGCAACCGGACCAACAGGAATTGCGGGAGTAACGGGTGCAACCGGAGCAACCGGTATCAACGGAACCAATGGAGTAACTGGTGCAACCGGAGCCAGCGGAACAAATGGTGTGACTGGAGCAACTGGTCCAACCGGAGCGAACGGGATAAATGGTGTTGGTCTAACCGGCCCAACAGGCGCAACTGGAGCGACCGGAACAAACGGTGTGACTGGTGCAACAGGTGCGAACGGAACCAATGGTGCGACTGGCCCCGCTGGTCCAACCGGAGCAACCGGAGCGAACGGCATAAACGGTGTTGGTCTGCCAGGTCCTACGGGAGCGACAGGCAGCAACGGAACAAATGGCGCAACAGGGCCTGCAGGTCCAACAGGCGTTGCTGGAACCAATGGCACTAACGGAGCGACAGGTGCAACAGGTCCGACCGGCGCAACAGGAGCCGCAGGCAGTGGTGGAAATTCGGAATACGCGTATATCTACAATACCACCAACCAGTTTGTTCTTGCCAACGCAGCTGTGACGTTCAGTACGAACGGCCCCATGACTTCGGGAATCGCGCACAACCCCGGCGCACAGTATATGTTTGTGAATACTGCTGGTGTTTACAAGATCGAGTTTTCCGTGACCACCACCCAGGTCAGTCAGTTCGCTATTTACAAGAACGGTGCAGCAGTGGCGGGCACGCGGTACGGAACGGGCAACACAAACGGACAAAACACGGGATTTGTGATTCTCGCATTGGCTGCAGGCGACCAGATCGAACTATACAATTCCGGCAGTACCGGAGGCAGTGTGAACCTGGTTACGAATGCCGGCGGAACTCTTGCTGCGGTAAGCGCTTCGATTATGTTTACGAAATTGGATTAGTTCATATCGAACGCTCAAAAGGCTATTAACCTTTTGAGGGTGCAGACCTCCTCGTGTTTGGGACGCAAGGGTCCCAACGCTGAAAGGGCTATTAGCCTTTTCAAGGTTCACACCTTCTCCTCGTGTTTGGTGCGCGAGGGTTCCAACCCTGAAAGGGCTATTAACCTTTTCAAGGTTCACACCTTCTCCTCCTGTTTGATGCGCAAGGGTCCCAACCCTGAAAGGGCTATTAGCCTTTTCAGCGTTAAGACCCTCATTACTTCTGAAGAGAAAAATAAAATCGCGTTCTCTTTCTTTATCTTGGCGGAAAGTGAAAACCATGCGAGTTGCGATTACCATTTTATTTTTCTCTTTGTTCATCGGCGCCTTCGCGCAGGATACCACATCACATGCCGGTTTTTATGCACAGCTGAACGCTTCCCGGCTTTGGGTTACTTCTTCACCAAAAAGCACAGCGAATGTGCAAAGCGTTGCACAATGGAGTGCAGGCGGCGGTGTGTATTGGATGTCGCGCCTGCGCAACAATGTGCGTTTCGAATTACAGCTCGGTTATGAATCCACAGGGTCGGGACGCGAAATATACTTTGTTACCGCAAACAGCCTGACACGCGTGTACGACAGGTATCGCACGGTAAGCACAGTTGCGATCGCCCGGGTACGACTACCGTTCTGGCAGCGGTTAAACATCGGCGGCGGAATTAAATCAAACCTCGTGATCAACCATGAAGTGCGGAACAAAGCAATCATGTCGTCGCCTCCGAGCGTGATCATCATAAGTCCCGATGTTAAACGGCTGATCTTATCCGGAATCGCCGAAATGGTCGTCACTTTTCCGAAAGCTGAGATCGGTATCCAGGCCTGGTATGGCTTCATCCCGCTGATCGAAGAGAACAACACAAAGGTGAATGCCAGCGGTCTTTCGCTCACCGTGAAAGCCTATATCTGGTAACCCGAATCCGTATCCTGCATTTGTTCCGGCTTCGCCGGTTAGCCACAGATGCGCAGATTTCGCAGATGTGAAAATTAATCTTGATTCAATAGATATTAAACCTGATCTCCAATTATTTTCTTAATGTTTTCGAATCATTTAATCTGCGCATCTGTGGCAAAAAATCAGTTGAGGCAAAGCGGAACGACACCCAAGTAGTGGTTCATTTTGGCTACCAGGAGTTATTAAAAACCGCTTAAGCGGTTGAGCGACCAGGGGTTGTTCATTGCCGGAGGCTTAAGCCCCCGGCAATGAACACAGTGAGTTTGCAAAAACGGTTTCAACCGTTTTCCATTCTTGCGACATTGAATAAACTATTTCAAACTGAGCCACTACCAACACTCATTCCGTATTTTTATTTGTACAAACATCTAACTACCTTTATAGTTATGAAGAAACTTATCGTACTCTTTATCCTCGCGCTGACTCCGGCTGTGACTTTCTTCAGTTGCAAACACGATCCGGTTCTGCCGGAACACGAAGTGAGTTTCAGCTCCGATATTCTACCCATCATCCAGCAAGGTTGCTGGCATGCCGGTTGTCACGGCGACAGCCTCAACCAGCAATTTAAACTCACGGACTATGAGAAGATCATGGACAAGGGAGAAATTGAACCGGGAGACCCGCACGACAGCAAATTGTACGAAGTAATTACCGCACCAGACGGCGATGAAGACCGGATGCCACGCGAACCATACCCGCGTCTCACCGAACGGCAGGTCAAACTTATTTACATCTGGATTGCGCAGGGGGCAAAAAACAACTAGCTATGAAAAAGATACTCGCACTTTTTATTGTATCCGCAGCGATGGCCGGTTGTTATTACGACAACATGGATGACGTTTTTCCCGGTGCTGGTCTCTTTACACCCTGCGATACCACTTCGGTGATGTCCTACAGTACCCACATCGTTCCGATCATTGAGAACAATTGCCGTTCCTGTCATTCCGGCTCGGGTGCAAATGGCGACATTCATCTCGACACCTACGAAGGTGTGCATGATGCAGCGGTGAACGACCTGCTCATTGGTGTTACCTGGCACGAAGCTACTTATACACCGATGCCGCCAAACCTCCAGCTCGACAGTTGCTCACTCGTTCAGATCAAAAAGTGGGTTGATGCAGGCGCTCCAAACAACTGATAAAAATTCAGATTCAGAAAAATAAAAAAACAAAACGCCAAACGTAAAGATTCAAAAATCTGTGAGCTGTTCCTTAACTCTTTGATTTTTGAACTTTGAATTTTGAACCGCACCGTTGCCCAAACCCGATTTATGAAAAAATATTTTACGCTCTTCGCTGTATTGTTTTGCACGTTTGCGTTCGCGCAGGTCGACGACATGCAGAAAATGCTCGACAGTATTGAAGCTGCCGACAACGCGCCCCAGGGAAAAGAATACGTACGCGCTACATTTAAAACTACGCGCATCGTCAATTTCCCTTCGAGCGAAACTACCGGCAAACGACTTCTCGATTTTCGCATCATG
>DATHKF010000575.1:0-6158 GCA_035489505.1 Bacteroidia bacterium
GACGGCGACGGAAACACATTGTATTTCGAAAGGGATTGATGCTCGTTTACTCCATCAATTCCGTCAGGCGTAAGAAATCCCATGCGCATGCTGTTGATCACGTTGGTCATCTCCAGGCATTGTCCCTGCGTAAACATGCACATACTGGTATCATCGGTAAAATCCAGGTAATTCATCCACATTTTTCCTGGAGCTGTTTGCTGGCACATGTCTGTGAGAATTGTTCCCGGCGCATGAAAACCATATGTTTCCTGGTCCTGCACGGGAGTATCGGCAATGCCATCATCCGTGATGCATCCCGGTGAATCGCCCCAGATGTGACGCAGGCCAAACCAATGCGCGAGCTCATGTGTTGCCACACGTCCACGGTTGTATGGTTCCATGGCGTATGTGCCACGACCTACAACGTACCACGTGAGATCCATTCCGTCATCTCCGGTAGTCACTCCGGGAAACGGAGCCATTCCCAGCAGGCCGTTCGGAAGCTGCCACACCCAGATATTCAGATACGATGTGTCGGGCCAGGGATCCAGTCCGCCTGCAGCAGTGGAATGTGCATTCAGTCCGTTAAAGGTGGCAACCTGTCTCCGTTCAATGCCATTGGTTGGATTTCCGTTCGGGTCGATCGATGCAAAAACGAAACTGATGTTCATGTTTCCAATAATCGGTTGCCATACTGGTGGCACATTCACGATATCGGGATTCGCTGCGTTGAAATCTTCATTCAGTACATCGACCTGGTGCTGCAGAATAGTATCATGCAGGTTCTGGGTGTTGCTTACATACAACACGTGAAACACAACCGGGAAGGTTACCCATTGTGCGCTCAATTGTGTCAATCCGCCCAATAAAACAGCGGCGGTCAGGATAGAAATTTTTTTCATGGTAGCGGGCAATTATAATGCATTGTGAAAGTTAGGAAATTTAGGCAAGACATTCCACACAATGTATATCTGTGCAGGATCAATGTACGGGCGTGCTTCCACCCTATTCTTTCGGCCGCCCACCAATCACTTTCACCACCTCTTTGTAATCACCACTACGCATTTCAAAGAAATACATTCCACCGGCCAGGCCAAGCTCCGCTGCACTCAAACGCATCGTGTAATTTCCCGGTTGTACATACGATGACGATGGCAATGGTTCTGCAACCAATCTTCCGGTGATATCAAATACGCGGATCGTTACAGGACCTCTTTCCGAGATGGAATAATTGATTGTGATTTCGTCGTAGAAAGGATTCGGGAAAACCGTGAACGCATTCACCGGTGGTGGAATTTCTTTGAACACCGCACGGAAATATTCCGCGGAATCGACATCAATCCGCAACATGGAATTGGAATACCGCACCGTATCTCCCGGCAATGCATATTCCCAATACAGGAATGCATAGCCGTTATTCGGAATGGCTGTCATCGTGATTGGATTTCCCGTGAAGTAAATTCCCTGCCACGGAACAGAATCCAACGTGATTGTATTGAGTTTTACTGTTCCTGCCGTTGCCGGAAAAACATCAAACGTGGCAATTTTCTGTTGCGGAAGATTGAATTGCGATTGAATCTGGTTTCGCACGTAATACGGTCGCGCAAACATGATGTTCGCCATGTCAATCACGTTGTTCGTCCAGTCTGCAGTGTCTACCGGGAACTGCAGCCACGAAGGTGTATACGGTGTTCCGCCCACGCCCCACGTGTCGAAATGGCGATCCATTTCCGGGAGCATTTCGAGATACATGTTCACAACAAAATTGTACGTGTTCAGCGGATAGAACGTGGTGTTCAGGAGATCAGCATAACGGTTTACGAAGTAGATCCGGAATGAATCGTTCTGCAACAACGAATTCAACATGTACGAATGCGGATTCATTGTCACCGGGTTGATGGCCGTTGACAGCATATTGATCGTATCCGAATTCAATGCGAGATCAAGGTCCCACAACACATAGCGCCATTTACCCGGTTCATTGCGCGGACGCCAGAACTTGATGTTGTTGGTATAACTGCCCAGCCAGTCAGTGTTCGCGTAAAATGTTTCGATGATGAAATAGTCGCAGAAGTTTCCGAAATCGAGCATGGTCGCTGCTGAATCGATCAGCGGTTGCTGCGTCATGTCGTTCGCGCCAATGAACGAATAAGTCTCAATGAAATTCTTGTTGTCGCCTTCGATAATGTCGCCGTCAAACTGGAGAAAATCAATGCTGTCGTCGTCGGCCGTAGAATTATTCGCGATGAAATGCTTGTCCTGCTTCTCACGCATTTCATACACGCCCCAGTATTCGCCATTGATGAAAACAACGCAGGCAAATCCGTCCATCACTTCCACATCGCACGCCGGCTGAACGGTTTTGTGAATCATCCGGTCGCGCATGTGACAGTTGTTGTAATCCGATCCGGCATTGCGCAGATTAAACCCGCGGTATTCTGTTGCTGGTTTATCAGGAAAGAGCTGGTAGTCGATCGGCTTCGATCCGTAATCGTCGTCGCAGTCAATGAAGAAACCTTTCTGCGCAAAAATTTTCGACCAGTTTCCCTGTATGCGGATGGATGCCGCGGTTTCAAATCCGAGTACGTGATTCGTATCGAAGTACGCTACGTTGCACGGACGCACCCAACCCTGCCAGAAATTTGCGTCCTGGAACGGAATATCGGCGATCGTTGTGTCCGGCGTGTTCAGCATGTAAATGCCGTAGTTCTGATCAAAGAGATTGAACGGATCGGTAGTTATCGAAATCACGGGGAGTGTTACGTTTTCATTGATGAAATACGATGCAGCCGCAACGGGTCCGGGCAGATACATCGTGTCCGACGGAATGAGTTTTGCACGCAGCACCAGTGTAGAATCAATCTGCACGGCTGATGAATACACCGCCGACCACGCTTGCGGATCCTGTCCGTTGTACGTGTAATGAATCGTTCCCGGAGTTGTGGTGGTAATAGTTGTCGATTGCGATCCGGTATAAAATCCGGAAGCGAGGTTGATGGTTGGTGCAACACCGTATCCGCTGTAACACGATGCCGAAAAATTCGCAGTATCCGGAGTGGGTTGTGTGAACAGGCACCAATTGGGTGAACCATCCGGTTGACGTCCGCGCGAATGATTCATCTGCATTCCAGCAATGGTGATGGAATCGACAATTCCGCCGGTTGCATTTTTCAGAATGAGTTGTTGCCCGGTGCTGTTCAGTGAAAAACTCGTGTGCAGGTTTACATCTGCCGGAAAAGGAAAATACGTTACGCTGGTATCCGCTATGCCGAGCAGCAGTGCCGGATACATCGTCATGTCATCCAGCCCTGTTTGCGCATTGTGCGTTTCAATGGCTAGTGTATTTGTTCCGGGCTGAATCACCGTGTCGAGCACATACGACGGAATGAAAAATAATCCGGACCAATCACCGGCCGCTTCGTGATCATCGAATGCATAATCGTTGTACGCGCAGGGAACTCCCGCAGCGCCCACGCCGTAACGCGCCACTTCTTTTCCGTTGAGATAAACCACAAATGCATCGTCGAAGTCAACCAGGAAAGCAGCCATCACCACATTGCCGGTATCTGCGACGTTGAATGAAGCCCGCTGGTAAAGCGAGATCGTTGGTGCAATCACGGTTGTATCATCACCATCTCCATAACCGATCGGACCATTGGCCAGGATCCACGAAGCGTCATTGAAACCCGTAGTCG
The DNA here is from genome assembly GCA_035489505.1 of Bacteroidia bacterium. GTDB lineage: Bacteria > Bacteroidota > Bacteroidia > Palsa-965 > Palsa-965. The sequence continues at coordinate 3,678 of DATHKF010000575.1, forward strand.
CCCAGTTGGCCGCTGGTTGAAATATGCCCGGGAAATAACGCCACGGCAGTTCAGGGTAAATGGGAATTTCCCAGTGATCGAAATAATCGCGGCGGTTTTTCCCGGAGAAAAATACGGTGAGATGCTGACCAGGCTGAATGAAAATCGTTGGAAAAGTCCACGTGCGCGAATCCAACCCTTCGTTACAGGTAATGGTGTAACCGGTCAGATCCACGGCAACGGAACCGGCGTTGTAAAATTCCACCCAGTCTTTGTTGTCGCCGTCTTCATCCGCAAAACCGGCATAACCCGCACTGGAAACTTCATTGATGAAGATCTGTGCAGGCGAAACAAAGGGTAGAAATACAATGAAAAGGGAAAGTAAAAATCTACTCATTCAATGGGTTTAGGGTTTCCAATGTTAAAAATACGCGTATTCCGGGTGAAGTCCATTGTTAAAAGGAAGGTTTTCTGCTAAAAACAGAAGGTGCATTGCGTATCTTAGACGCCTCCCGGCAGCATACGTTTAACATGAAGCGAATAATTTTTGTCCTTTTTTTGATTGGCTTTGGCGTGCTTACCGCCCAGGCCGATACGATCGGTTATTACCGTGCAGCGCTGCATGGAAAAGTAGTTGCAAACGTCACTGAATTTCATAAAATCCGGATCAACCTGAAGTCCGACAGTGTTGCCATTGCGGATACCTTACAAATCGACCATTTCAGTTGCGGGTACCGGATCGCAGGCACATACCAGGTTCTCATTCGCGACAGCATTACCAATGAAATTGTTTACAATGATACTTTGAATGGAATGAGTTTTCGCGTACCGTTGCAGGCGCTGATTGAGTGGCAAAGCGACAACCGCGGAACTGTTTTCAAAGGGTCGTTTATACCGGTAAACTCACGTTCAACGCGGGCCACACTCTTTGAAATAAAGCTGGAATGATTGTTGAGATTAAACAATTGCTGAATCAATAACCGAAATCGAATTATGAGAATCTTTTTACTTGCTGCGTTTATACTGCTTGGAATTACTTCTGCTTCTGCGGATACGCTCGATCATTACCACGTGTATTACCGCGGACATAAAATCGCCGACTACAGTGAAGGACGGCGGATCGAGATCACGCTCAAAGCCGACAGCATTACCCCTTTTGATTCTATCCGCGTGAAAGTTTTCCGCGATGCGCCTGGCGGCAGCGGATGCACATACAGCCTCCTTATTTTCGATAGCAAAGCACCGCTACTGGTGGACACCACGCAGCATAGCCCTGATTTTGTTTTCGCTCTTGCACCGCTGGTTACTTCTTACCGGAAAACCGGCACGAGAGTCTTCAACGGGTATTATACGGAGTTTATACCGGGTGTGAAGACGAACCGGGTTATTTCGTTTGCGATTAAATTGGAGTAGGCGGGAGTTAGTAGACGGGAGTCGGGAGGCTAGACCCGCATCCTGCCGATGCAGATTTTCGGTTTATCTTCCTTGTCAATCATGTTTTTTCCTGCGAAGGGCTTCCCGCCGCTTTCGAAGAGAAAACCCCGCTTTATTAAGATAAATAACCCGAAAATCTCTCCGAAGGAACTGAGTTTAGCCTCCCGACTCCCCTCTCCAGTCTCCGAACTAAACGCCGTAGGCGTTTACAAACGTTTAATACCGACTAGTCCGCTTTCCTCGTTTTACATTAGCTGCCCTAAAAAGTGGTATGCGTTTTTTTGTTTCCGTTGGACTCGTTTTTTTATTCGCAATACAGTTAATCGCGCAGCAGGATTCGGTGCCCGATCCGTTGCAGAGTTACATTCTTTCGCTGCAGAATAAAGTCGAAACGGAAAACCGGCTCGTGGGAAATATGAATCCCGATAGTGCAACGAACCTTCCCTTTGGTATCGTAAAAGAAATTGGCGCTACACGTTACGTGATTTGCATCGACAGCGCAAAATTCAGAAACAATTCTGCGGCGATGTCGGCGTACATGGCCATGGAATTTCCAGGCTCGGCGCAAAAGATCTGTTTCTCTGCGCAGAACATTGCCTTCAATCCGCGCGGTGTGATGCCCGGTCCGAATACCAAACTCGTGCTCGTGAGTGAACACCGGATTTCACTGGGACCCAAAATCACCATGGTGCTCAAGCCCGACGGATTCAATTACGTGGAATGGGACTGCAACGGTTTCTCGGCGGTAAACCTGAAAGGCTATTTTGAATTTGATCCCGGGATGATTTACCCCGATCCGAATTTTCCCACCGGCGATTCTGTTGTTCGCGCCTCGTTCCAGATTCACACGAATGACATTCACAATTTCGTTGTGCAGACTTCATTCGCACCGTTTTGCATCCGCGGCATAGAAGGACTTTCTTTTACGGTGATCGATGCCACTGCCGATTTCAGTGAACTCTCCAATGCATCCAACATGTTGTTTCCGCAAGGGTACAACTTGTCGGTGTACAATGGAGATCCGTTGATGTGGACCGACAAGTTGTACCCTTGCGGAAACAACATGTT
>DATHKF010000576.1:0-2062 GCA_035489505.1 Bacteroidia bacterium
TATTCCATCGCGTACATGTACACCGATTCGAACGGTTGCAGCGGAATCGATTCTACCATCAGCATTACCGTTTCTCCATGCGTAGGTATCGTTGAGAACAATGCAGCAGCGTTTACACTGTTCCCGAATCCTTCAACCGGAGTATTGAACATCGCCCTCAAGCAGGAAGGTTCAACCGTTGAAGTGTATGACGTGCTGGGTAACGTTGTTTCATCACAGAAATACGCGAACGCAGGAACCGTGCAGGTCAATCTTGCAGGCCAGTCGGAAGGTGTGTATTTCGTACGTGTTACTGTGGGAACAACACAGAGCGTACAGAAAGTGCTGATCAGCAAATAAAGTATTGTTTTTCCAATAGAAAGGGTCATTCCGGTATAGCCGGGACGACCCTTTTTTCTTTGAGCAATCTTGTTTCCCGAATGGTACACGGAAAAGACAGAAAACACAGATTAACACAGAATGTTGGTCAATGGTTTCCGCGAAATTCTGTGACTTCTGTGTATTCCGCGTACTGACTCGTCCTAAAAAAAGTTTACAGTTTACCATTAATTGCGGATAATCGCTGCGCGATTGTATGACTTAATAGGAACGCGGATTTTGCGGATCAGGCGGATTGTCGCGGATATTAATTGGTACACAATCAGGTAACGCATGAGTAACACGAATCGCGAAGCGATTCAAATCCGTCCAAATCCTTTTCGCGTAGCAATCCGCAGATCTCCACGATCGCGCAGCGATCATCCGCGGCAATCCGCTCAATCCGCGCCGTGAGCGACAGCGAACGGTCCGCGTTCCTATTAAGAAGCGCATGAGTAACACAATCGCGTAGCGATTCAATCCATGGAAATCCGTGAATTCAGTGTGTTCCGTCTACCAATAAACAACACAATCCCGAATGGCGCAGCCATTCAATCAGTAAAAATCCCGCGCGTTCCATGTACCATTAAATTCTCCACAATCGCCCCCTCAAAACGGTTCACGATTGATTATCTTTGGAACCCTATCACCCACATGAATTATGGCCGATACCAAGGAAAAAAAAGTTGATCTCGAATTCAACAAAAACGAAGACGCGCAGAAGCTACTGATCTCTGCCATGCAGCAGAAATTTGAAAAAGTTTCTTTAGGCGGTGGAAAATCGCGGATTGAAAAACTGCACGACCAGGGAAAAATGACTGCGCGCGAGCGTATCGATTACCTGCTCGACAAAGATGCGCAGCGTATTGAAATCGGCGCGTTTGTGGGTGATGAAATGTACAAGGAACACGGAGGCTGTCCGTCCGGAGGTGTTGTGGTGATGATTGGTTACGTGAACGGAAAACAGTGCATTGTCGTGGCCAACGACGCAACGGTGAAAGCCGGGGCCTGGTTTCCCATTACCGGAAAGAAAAATCTCCGTGCGCAGGAAATTGCCATGGAAAACCGCCTGCCGATTATTTATCTCGTAGACAGCGCAGGCGTTTATTTGCCTATGCAGGATGAAATCTTCCCCGACAAAGAACATTTCGGGCGCATTTTCCGGAACAACGCCATCATGTCTTCCGAAGGAATTCTCCAGATCGCGGCCATCATGGGTTCATGTGTAGCCGGCGGAGCATACCTGCCTATCATGAGTGATGAAGCGATGATCGTGGATAAAACCGGAACCATATTTCTCGCCGGTTCTTATCTCGTGAAAGCGGCTATCGGTGAAACGATCGACAACGAAACGCTTGGCGGAGCAACAACACATTGTGAAGTTTCCGGTGTAACCGATCACAAATGCAAAGACGATAAAGATTGTCTCGACCGCATCCGCAAGATCATGGATAAGATCGGCGATTACGATAAGGCCGGATTTGACCGCAAGGAATCTATCCTGCCGAAACTTGATCCGAAAGAAATTCTCGGCATCCTTCCCGACGCCCGCGATAAATCGTACGACATGCACGAGATCATTTACCGCCTGGTGGATGATTCTTCGTTCGAAGAATACAAAGAACTCTATGGACAATCCATTCTTTGCGGACTTGCGCGCGTTGATGGCTGGGCCGTGGGCATTGTTGCCAACCAGCGTAAAGTG
>DATHKF010000577.1:0-4808 GCA_035489505.1 Bacteroidia bacterium
CTGCGTTTTCCGGGCGTGGCTTCCACGATGACGGCAACCGACCTCGCTACGAGCGAATTCAGCGAAACGCCGAAACATCTCGTGCAAAAAGGATATTACTTCAAACGTTCCGGCGATGTGGCCATCATCCTGAACCCGGGCTGGGTCTCCGACTGGAGTCGTCCTACGGGAACTACGCACGGAACCCCGTGGTCGTATGATACGCACGTTCCGTTGTACTGGTGGGGATGGAAAGTTCAGCCGGGCGAATCGCAGGCGAGCGTGAACATCACGGACATTGCCCCAACACTTTGCCAGATGCTGAATATTCAGAATCCGGATGGGTGTACAGGGAAGCCGATTAGCGGCATTACAAAGTAATTTTTTTTGCCACAAAGCCTCTAAGACCCAAAGCAACACCAGCTTTGTGATTCTTAGAGTCCTGGTGCCTTAGTGGCAAATCACGCAGCATCTTTTTACCTTTACGCGATGAAGCAGGTTCAGCCCGAGCACCATCGTCTCACCACCTTGCAGCGGCAGATTCTCAAATGGATTCGCCTCGAAGGTGGCGGTTGTTTGCCTGTAACCAATCTTTTTGTCTCGCTGTATAACACGCAATCATCGCCCTGGCCCGATCCGATCAGTCTTGGAGAACGCATGCGGGAAGCAGTGGAACAACTGGCCCGCTCGGGTTACGTGGAAGTGCGGTATGAAAATTCATCCAAAAGCAAATTTCCTTCGCTCTACGATTTTGCGTCATTCGGTAAGCAACTTTCCCAGGATGAAAACGACAACTGGGTGTGGACGGGTGGTGATCAACCTGAAGTTGCTTTGACGGATTTCGGGAGCCATTATGTGGCGCGGATGGTGTAAAGATTTCACCGCGGAGGCGCAGAGGCGCTGAGATACTACTCAAACCAAACATTATAGGATGCAATGTACTCAGAGCCTCCGCGACCATTGCTTCCCATACGCATAATCTCTGCGCCTCTGCGCCTCCGCGGTGATTTTTTTTGACCGACTGAACTTATTTTCAACTGGCGTGTATCTCTAAGGTCAGTTTTGCCACGAAGGCTCGAAGTCTCTAAGCTGCGCTAAGAAAAAAACACAAGGAGTTTGTAAGAACTTCGTGAACCTTTGTGTCTTCCTGACTTCATGGCCAAATTGCCGTAGAAACTTCCCCGAAAATTTGTAATTTCAAAACCTGACATTTCCCGATTTTGACTCTCAATACCTCCTGCCGTGAAGAAATATAAATTCAAAGACCTGCGCACGTTTGCTTCCGATGAATGGATGGCGAATGCAACCAAGAAATACCGCAAAGTATTTGACAAAGCCGAACTGACTTACGTCCGCGCGGAGTTTTCGTTCTACAATAAATTATTTGACGAAGAGAACTGGAATTGCACCATCATCCTCAAGTGCTTTGAGTTTGCGGGTGAAGAGAAAAAAGAAATCTGTTCGCTCGACACCAAGCGTGAAGTGAAGATGGATGAGAACATTGTTTATCTCCGCGATGGATGGGGCAATCCTAAAGAAGGTGTGTTCTGGAAATCCGGCTCGTATGTGTGGGAAGCCTGGATTGATGAAGACAAAGTGGGCGAGGTAAAATTTATTATCAATGAGATTGGCAAAGTAACGATCAACAATAATCCATATTTCAAGGTCAATCACCTGAAAATTTATTGTGGCGATTTCAATGCCTGGGAATCTAAAAACCGGGTATACCTGAAAACCATTAAGCGGGAGACCACGCAATACGTGTGGGGCGAAATGGAAATGCAAAACAAATCGAAGCTCGCTTGGGATTATGAACTCACTTTTAATTTTCTCGATGACGCGCACCAGTTGAAAGGCCAGGTGTTTCGCGAAGGAAAAGTGGAAGCCGAAAAAGAAAATTTCAAGTATACATTCGACGTGGGCTGGGGAAATGATGTGGCCGGATCGTGGAAGGATGAGAGTTATTTTGTTGAAGTCATCTTCATGGACACGCTGGTTGCGCAGATCCGTTTTGAAGTCGGTGCGCTTGAAGTGGAAGGATCACCTGACCTTCTCACGGGCAATGAGGTGCATGTGAAAGGCGGTGAAGGAACAGCGGAAAGTACCCCGGTCAACGGCACTGAAAGCGAGCCGAAAGAAGAGACGATGGAAGAACTACTGGCTGGTCTGGACACATTGATCGGCCTCACGGGAATCAAGAAAAGTGTGCGCGATCACATCAGCTACCTGAATTTTCTGAAGCTTCGCAAGGAAAAAGGATTTGAAGAAAGCGGGAAGATCAATCTTCACAGTGTGTTTACCGGAAATCCCGGAACAGGAAAAACCACGGTGGTGAATATGCTCGGAAAGATATATAAGAAAATGGGATTGCTTTCGAAGGGACACGTGGTTGAAGTTGATCGCGCTGATCTCGTTGGAGAATACATTGGACAAACAGCACCGAAAACGAAAAAAGCGATTGAGTCGGCGCGCGGTGGAATACTCTTCATCGATGAAGCTTATTCACTGGCCCGTGCCGGCGATGATGCCAAAGATTTCGGGAAAGAAGTGGTGGAAATTCTTCTGAAAGAAATGTCGGACGGAATCGGTGACATTGCGATTATGGGTGCGGGTTACCCGAAAGAAATGGATGCGTTTCTCGATTCAAACCCGGGAATGAAATCGCGCTTCTCGCATTACTACGAGTTTGAAGATTACCTGCCCGATGAATTGCAAGCCATTGCTATTGCGGGAACGTTGAAGAAGGGCGTGAAGATGTCGGAAGACGCAACGAAATATCTCGCAGAGCAATTTATCGAAGCGTACAGAACGCGCGACCGGACATTCGGGAATGCCCGTATGGCTTTGGGAATTGTAGAGTCGGCGAAAATGAATATGGCCCTGCGTCTCATGCAGCTTGGTGATATTGATAAACTCGATAACGATACGTTGAGCACGATCACGCTGGAAGATGTCGAGAAAGCATTTGGCGGAAGAAAGAAACGCAAAGCTGACCTGGGCATCAACGAAAAAATGCTGCGTGATGCGCTGGATGAACTGAACGGGCTCACCGGTATGAGCAACATCAAAGCGGAAGTGAATGAGCTGGTGAAGCTGGTGCGTTTTTACCGCGAGACCGGAAAGGATGTACTGAACCGGTTTTCATTGCACGGTGTGTTCACGGGAAATCCGGGAACAGGAAAAACAACTGTGGCCCGGATCATGGCGAAGATTTACAAAGGACTTGGCCTGATTGAGAAAGGACACATCGTTGAAGTGGATCGTGAAGGTTTGGTTGCTGGTTATGTCGGACAAACAGCGATTAAAACCGCAGCGAAAATCGATGAAGCCATTGGCGGCGTATTGTTCATTGACGAAGCGTATGGATTGAGCGACGGTAGCGGCAAGACCAGCGGTGGTGGAAACTTTGGCGATGAAGCCATCCAGATCATTCTGAAACGCATGGAAGATCAGCGCGGACAGTTTGCTGTTATTGTCGCGGGTTATCCCGACAATATGCGCACGTTCATTGAAGCCAACCCGGGATTGAAATCGCGATTTGATCGTTACTACGAATTCTATGATTACTCGGCCGAGGAGTTGTACACGATCGCCCGCGTATTGCTCGACAAAGAAAAACTGACTCCTACACCGGAAGCCGACGCGCACCTGAAAAATTACCTCAAGCAGCTGTACGAAGGCCGCGACAAATTTTTCGGCAACGCGCGTAGTGTTCGCCAGGTGATTGGAGAGTCTGTTAAAAATCAACACCTGCGCATGGCGTCTTTACCGTCGGCTGAGCGTACGAAGGAAGCACTGGCCTCATTGACACTGGAGGACGTGAGCGAGTTTGTGGTGAAGGAAGAGAAGACGAGGAGTTCGTTGGGGTTCCGTTACGGGAATCAATAGACGCAAAGGCGCAAAGAGCGCAAAGGAAAAACGCAGAGACATTTATCTCTGCGTTTTTCCTTTTTTATTTCTTTGCGTTTCCCTTCGCGGCTATTGGAATCTATATCCAACCTGGAACGTCAAACACGAATTCTTGATCAGCAACTCATTGCTGTCGTAATTCCCGTGATAAATAAACCGTGAGAGGTTGTACCGGTAGATCAGTTCAAACGACATGAACTTGTTTGTCCAGCCAAAACGCTTGTCGAGTCCCATGCCGATCATCAACACGTTACCGCTTTGCTCATTGATGAACCAGTTTTCAAATTCCAGTTCCGTTGATCCGCCCCAGATCTCTTCGCCCGTTGCGTCTTGTGTAACCAGGCTCGTTGCTGAAAGAAAAATTTTCGGTGAATAGCCTCCGAGAAAATAGAAAATGGCTGGTGCATTCGCTTCCTGCCTGTTCGTTCCGATGCGGACCATCAATGGAATATACAATTCGTACGTGCGCATGCGGTGCGTATATCCGTATGATTCATCATAGAGCTGTGAATGACCGTCGGCAAAATAGTACGTATTGAATTTTCCTTTCTGGCTCAGGATTTCCAATCCAAGATGAATGTGCACATTCGGGCGCGCGAAAAAATGAAACCGGAACATTCCACCCAGGCCGAGGAGTGACGATGCCGGCTGGCTGTGTCGTTTGTCTACCTGGAAAAAGGAGTACCCCAACGATCCGGCATAGCTGAATGCATATTTCCTGTTCTCGTATTTTTCCGGGGGAGGAGTAAATGCAGATAGTTTTCCTGCCAATGCAAGAACGAGGATGATCAATATGGAGTATCGTTTGTTCATTGGGCAGAATAGACTTTTTTTCCGCCCGACCATGTTTCGAGCACTTTGATTTTTGGAATTTCCTCAACGGGACATGTCATCGGATCGACGGCAAGTACAATAAAATC
>DATHKF010000578.1:0-12665 GCA_035489505.1 Bacteroidia bacterium
TGGTCGTCAGCGTAACGAAAAAACAGGAAAACTGGAAAGAGTTTCCGCAAAATCTAAGGAGGTAATCAAGTAATGGCTACTGTAAAATATACCCCACGCCTGAAAAAGATGTACCGCGAGGCAGTTGTGCCGGCGCTACAGAAAAAGTTCGATTATTCGAGCCCAATGCAGGTTCCGAAACTGGAGAAGATTTGTCTTAACCAGGGTGTTGGCGACGCGGTTTCCGACAAGAAAATTGTTGAGAACGCAGTAAAAGAAATGACCACAATCACCGGTCAGAAAGCAAATGCTACGATTTCACGTAAAGACATTTCGAACTTCAAACTCCGTAAAGGGGTGGCGATCGGGGTGAAAGTGACCCTTCGTGGCGACAAAATGTACGAATTCCTGGATCGCCTGATTTCTTCAGCTTTGCCGCGAATCCGCGATTTTCGTGGAATTAACGACAAAGGCTTCGATGGAAAAGGGAATTATACCCTTGGAATCACCGAACAGATCATCTTCCCGGAAATTGACATCGACAAGGTGAGCAAGATCATGGGTATGGATATCACGTTTGTGACTTCATCCGGAAGCGACGAAGAAGCGCATGCGCTTTTGACTGAATTTGGATTGCCGTTCAAGAATAACAAAAAATAATTATCTTTGCAGCCCTTCAAAGGGAAACATCATGGCTAAAGAATCAATGAAAGCACGGGAAGTAAAGCGGAAGAAGCTTGTCGACCGCTACGCTGAAAAACGTGCACAGCTTAAAAAGGAAGGTAAATGGGCAGAATTGTCATTACTTCCGCGTAATTCATCGCCTGTTCGTTTGCGCAACCGTTGCAAACTCACTGGTCGTCCACGCGGATATAGCCGTCAGTTCGGTCTTTGCCGTAACATGCTTCGTGAATTGGCCCTGAACGGGAAAATTCCTGGAGTAACCAAGTCAAGCTGGTAAAACCAAAAAAAGAAACAGATCGCAGATACTGCGTTTGTATAATTATCCCGCGCGCCGGGGTAACATATAAGCAAAACAATGACAGATACAATCTCTGATTACCTCACCCGCGTGAGGAACGCCATCAAGGCGAATCACCGTGTAGTGGAAGTTCCTGCTTCCCGCCTTAAGAAAGAGTTGACTAAGATCCTCTTCGAAAAAGGATACATCCTGAACTATAAGTTTGATGAAACTGTGAATGCACAGGGCACCATCAAAATCGCATTAAAATACCATCCCGTTACTAAACAATCTGCTATCCGCGGATTGGTTCGCGTTTCATCACCTGGTTTACGTAAGTACTCAGGCGCTGACCGCATGCCGCGCGTTTTGAACGGACTGGGGATTGCGATTCTTTCTACATCACGTGGAGTGATGACTGATAAAGAAGCGCGTAAAGAAAATGTAGGCGGAGAAGTTCTCTGCTTCGTGTATTAATAATTGGAGGAGGAAAAGATATGTCACGTATAGGAAAACTTCCGATTACTCTCCCGAAAGGTGTTGATGTAACTGTGAACAAGAACCACATCACAGTGAAAGGACCAAAAGGCGAACTGAAAAGAACAATCGACCCGGATATCACAGTTGCTGTGGATGCCGGAGTTGTAACACTGAGCCGTCCAACCGAACAGAAACGCCACAAAGCGCTTCACGGTTTGTACCGCGCATTGCTGAACAACATGGTGAATGGTGTTTCAACCGGTTACAAGACCGAACAGGAACTTGTAGGTGTTGGTTACCGTGCTATTGCCAAAGGGCAGCAGCTCGAGCTCACACTCGGTTACTCGCACAACATCATTTTCGAACTTCCGTCCGAAATCAAAGTAGCTACTACTGCTGAAAAAGGACAGAACCCGAAAATCATCATGGAGTGCAGCGACAATGAATTGCTCGGCATGGTAGCGGCGAAAATCCGTTCACTGCGTAAACCTGAGCCATACAAAGGAAAAGGTATCAAGTTCTCTGACGAAATACTTCGCCGCAAAGCAGGTAAATCAGCAGGCAAATAAATAATATCAGCCCGGCACAAACCGCGCTAACATAAGACAAAGCAAAATGGCAATTACTAAAGTTGAACGTAGAAACAGGATCAGGATGCGCATCAAGAAGCGCCTCGCTGGTTCGACTAGTCCGCGACTCAGTGTTTTCCGCAGCAACAAAGAGATCTACGTACAGATCGTTGATGATTCGAAAGGCACTACCCTGGTTGCAGCTTCTTCACGCGATAAAGCGCTTGCAGATAAAAAAGTAACCAAGATCGAACAGGCTAAACTTGTTGGAAGTGCAATCGCAGAAAAAGCAAAAGCAGCTGGAATTACTGCAGTTGTTTTCGATCGCGGCGGTTACCTCTACCATGGTCGTGTGAAAGCACTCGCTGATGCAGCGCGTGAAGCAGGCCTTAAACTATAATTGAATACATCCGATAAGGAGCTCAGATAAAAAGACAAATGGCTAACGCAAACGTAAAACGTGTTAAATCCAGCGACATCGAACTTAAAGATAAGTTGGTTGGAGTTAATCGTGTAACCAAGGTGACCAAAGGTGGCCGCACATTCAGCTTCACTGCTATCGTAGTAGTAGGCAATGAAAAAGGTGTGGTTGGATACGGTCTTGGTAAAGCAAAAGAAGTATCAGACGCGATCACTAAAGCAGTAGAAGACGCGAAGAAGAACCTTGTAAAAGTTTCTCTCGTGAACGGAACTGTTCCGCATTCGCAGATTGGAAAATACGGCGGATCGCTGGTGTTCCTGAAGCCTGCTTCACACGGTACTGGTGTAATTGCCGGTGGTGCGATGCGTGCAGTGCTTGAGAGCGTTGGTGTAACAGACGTACTTGCGAAAAGCAAAGGATCATCAAACCCGCACAACGTGGTAAAAGCAACAATGGACGCACTCATGAACATGCGCGATGCTTTCACCATTGCTGAACAGCGTGGAATTACAATGGATAAAGTATTTAACGGTTAATACGAATTGCAATGTCAAAAGTGAGAATCACGCAAGTAAGAAGCTGTATTGACTATCCGGAGTATCAGAAACAAACGCTGAAGGCTTTAGGAATACGGAAAATGAACGGTACCGTAGAAAAAGAAGGTACCCCACAGATTCTTGGAATGGTCAACACGGTAAAGCACCTTGTTAAAGTTGAAAATATTTAATCACCAGGGAGAGCAATAAGTCATGAAATTAAGTAGCCTCACACCTGCAAAAGGTTCAGTAAAAAATCAAGGCAAGCGCGTTGGTCGCGGCCAGGGATCCGGTAAGGGCGGAACTTCTGCACGTGGTCACAAAGGTGCGCAGTCGCGTTCAGGATACAGTTCGAAGCGCGGTTTTGAAGGCGGCCAGATGCCACTTCAGCGTCGTCTTCCGAAATTCGGATTCAAGAACATCAATCGTGTTGAATACAAAGGGATCAATCTCGATGCTATTCAGTCACTGATCGAGAAAAGAAAAGTAACAGCTATCGACCTGGAAGTTCTTAAGCAGAACGGACTTGTTGGTAAAAACGATCTCGTGAAAATCCTGGGTCGTGGCGAACTGAAATCAAAAGTTGATGTGAAAGTGCACGCTTTCTCAGCATCAGCAAAAGCGGCAATCGAAGCTAAGGGCGGAAGCGCCACAACTGTTTAGTATGAAGAAGTTCATAGAAACGATCAAGAATATTTTCTCCATTGAGGAGTTGCGTCAGCGTATCCTGTATACGCTAGGCTTCCTGTTGATTTACCGTCTCGGTTCGTACGTTGTACTTCCGGGAATCAATCCAACAGCGCTTGCCAATGCACAAGTCGAAGGTGGTGGTGGTATTCTTGACCTGATCAACATTTTCGCAGGTGGTGCGTTCAGCCGCGCCTCGATTTTTGCGTTGGGCATCATGCCTTACATTTCTGCGTCAATTATCCTCCAGCTCTTAACTATGGCATTGCCATACTTCCAGCGCATGCAGCGTGAAGGTGAAAGCGGAAGAAAGAAAATTAACCAGTATACCCGTTACCTCACCGTGGTGATCACCGCGATGCAGGCTGTAGGTTACCTCTCTACACAGGTTACAGACAAGGCCGGCGTGGTTGTAGACCCGGGCCAGTTCTGGTACATCCAGTCGATCGTTATTCTTGTAACAGGAACGATGTTCGTGATGTGGCTCGGTGAGAAAATCACTGACAAGGGTATCGGTAATGGTATTTCACTCATCATCATGATCGGAATTGTGGCCCGTTTGCCTTACGCATTCGGTACTGAATTCGCTTCACGCCTCGAATCAGAAGGTGGCGGACTCATCATGTTCCTTGTAGAGCTTGCGGTCCTCCTGATGGTAGTCATCGGTTGTATTCTCCTCGTGCAGGGTACACGCCGTATTCCGATCCACTTCGCAAAACGTATTGTTGGAAACCGTCAGTACGGCGGGCAGCGTAACTACATTCCACTGAAAGTAAATGCTTCCGGTGTAATGCCGATCATCTTCGCACAGGCTATCGTAATGATCCCGATCCAGCTTGCAGGATTTGCTACCTCAGCGGATGGTGAAGCAAACTGGTTCGTACGCAATTTCGGCGATCACTACGGATTGTGGTACAACCTCTTTACAGCATTGCTTATTGTTGTCTTCACGTATTTCTACACGGCGATCACGGTAAACCCGAACATGATGGCGGAAGAAATGAAGCGTAACGAAGGTTACATTCCGGGAATCAAGCCGGGTAAGAAAACAGCTGAATACATTGACCAGGTGATGTCGCGTATTACACTTCCGGGCGCTTTGATGCTCGCGTTTGTAGCGATCCTTCCTGCGATTGTGATCCGCTTCGGTGTCAACAACGAATTCGCACAGTTTTACGGTGGAACCAGTATCCTCATCCTTGTAGGTGTTGTATTGGATACACTGCAGCAGATTGAAAGTTATCTCCTCATGCGTCATTACGATGGCTTATTGAAGTCTGGTCGTATTAAGGGACGTACTTCCGTGGGTATGCAGGCAAGCGCCCAGTACTAACACGAAGTATGATTTACTTAAAGTCGCACGAAGAAATAGAATTGATACGACAGAGTTCTTTGCTTGTTGGAAAAACCCTTGCAGCCGTAGCGCGTGAAATACGTGAAGGCGTAAGTACACTTGCACTCGACAGGGTTGCGGAAAATTTCATTCGCGATCATGGTGGTGTGCCGGCGTTCAAAGGTTACCGCGGTTTCCCCGGTACGCTCTGTGTGTCAGTTAATGCGCAGGTCGTTCACGGAATTCCTGGTAAGTACGAATTGAAATCCGGTGATGTTATCTCAGTCGATTGCGGTGTGAAAATGAACGGGTATTACGGCGATTCAGCTTTTACTTTTCCAATTGGAGAAGTAAAACCGGAAGTGCTGAACCTGCTGAAAGTAACCAGGGAATCGCTCTACTGCGGAATTGAAAAAGCAGTAGCCGGCGGACGACTTGGAGACATCAGCGAAGCCGTTCAAAGTCATGCTGAAAAGCACGGTTACGGAGTAGTCCGCGAATTGGTTGGACATGGAGTTGGAAAACATCTTCATGAAGAACCGGAAGTTCCGAACTACGGGCGTAAGGGTTCTGGTCCAAAATTGTCGGAGGGGCTGGTGATTGCAATCGAACCGATGATCAACATGGGTAAGAAAACGATCAGGCAGGAAAAAGATGGATGGACCATCACCACAGCAGACGGATTGCCATCAGCGCATTTCGAGCACACTATTGTGGTGAAAGAAGGCAAGGCAGATATTCTGTCGTCGTTCGCGGAAATCGAACAGGTATTGAAAGAAAGAAAGATTGAAATTATATAATGGCAAAAACAGAATCAATTGAGCAGGACGGTACTATTATCGAAGCACTCTCAAACGCAATGTTTCGCGTTGAGCTCGAGAACGGACACGTAGTAATTGCTCACATATCGGGGAAAATGAGAATGAATTACATTAAAATTCTCCCTGGTGATAAAGTGAAGGTGGAGATTTCGCCATACGATTTGACTAAAGGAAGAATAACATACAGGTATAAATAAACAATAAGCAGATCCTTCGACTACGCTCAGTATGACAAGAGCAGAGTAGCAGGAGAAGCTGATAACAATAAGAAGATGAAAGTTAGAACATCTGTCAAGAAACGCACACCGGAATGCATCATAGTTCGACGCAAGGGCCGTGTTTACGTCATTAACAAAAAGAACCCAAAGTTCAAGCAGCGTCAGAAAAACTGATCTGTTCATTAAGTAAGAACATTTACAACAACTACGATAAATGGCAAGGATTGCTGGTATCGATTTACCGAAAAACAAAAGAGGCGAAATAGGGCTGACCTATATCTACGGAATTGGACGCAGCACAGCTCGTCGTATTCTGGATGAAGCTGGTGTAAACTATGACAAGAAAGTGTCTGAATGGGACGACGACGATCTGGGCAAGATCCGTACGCTCATCAACGACTCTGTAAAAGTTGAAGGTTCACTGCGCTCTGAAGTTCAGCTGCACATCAAGCGTCTCATGGACATTGGAAGCTACCGCGGTGTTCGTCACCGTTTGGGTCTCCCTGTTCGCGGACAGTCAACGAAAAACAACTCACGTACCCGCAAAGGGAAACGGAAAACAGTTGCTAACAAAAAGAAGGCAACGAAATAAACATTCATTCTTTAGCGGCGTGAGTTTCATGAACATGAAACAAGCGGCGTAAAAGTGAAAGACGACAATGGCTAAACAGACAACAACCACAACAGGCAAAGGCGGACAGACCGGCAAAGCCGCAGCGAAGAAGCGCGTTGTAAAGGTAGAATCTACCGGAGAAGCGCACATCAACGCTACATTCAACAACATCATTATCACACTCACGAACATGCAGGGTCAAACGATCTCATGGTCGAGCGCAGGTAAGATGGGCTTCAGAGGTTCTAAAAAGAACACTCCGTACGCTGCACAAACAGCAGCTTCTGATGCAGCGAAAGTGGCATTCGACGCAGGTTTGCGCAAAGTAAAAGTTTACGTTAAAGGACCGGGCGGCGGACGTGAGTCGGCAATCCGTACCCTGAACCAGGCGGGAATTGAAATCATTGAAATCATGGACATCACTCCGATCCCGCACAACGGTTGTCGTCCTCCAAAACGTCGTCGCGTTTAATTTTACAAATTCCAGAGAACTACTACAATGGCAAGATACATCGGCCCAAAATCAAAGATTGCACGCAGATTCAAAGAACCTATTTTCGGACCTGACAAGGCTCTCGATAAAAAGAACTACGGTCCTGGTCAGCACGGTGCTGGATCAAAGCGTCAGAAAAAATCTGAATACGCAGTTCAGCTTTCTGAAAAACAGAAAGTAAAATATACTTACGGCCTGCTTGAGCGCCAGTTTGCATTGATCTTCGATCGTGCTTCACGTTCAAAAGGAATCACCGGTGAGGTATTGCTCCAATTGATCGAGGCTCGTCTTGACAATGTAGTATACCGCATGGGAATTTCTCCTTCACGCGCAGGTGCACGCCAGCTTGTATCACACCGTCACATCCTCGTTAACGGAGACGTCGTGAACATCCCTTCGTACACACTGCAGCCTGGCGACGTGATCGCTGTTCGTGAAAAATCGAAAGCGCTGGAGTCCATCAATAATTCCATTGGTGCAGGAAGCAATTACTCATGGATCGAATTCAACCCATCCAACATGGAAGGAAAATTCGTAACGTATCCTGAGCGTACGCAGATTCCTGAAAACATTAAAGAACAGCTTATCGTCGAATTGTATTCCAAGTAATACATTTTGATCAGCGTTCTTTCACTGAAGTTAAACAACAACAAAATCTGAATATCACTATGGGTATCCTTGCATTCCAGAAACCAGATAAAGTGATCATGATCCAGTCGAGCGAGACTGACGGACTTTTCGAATTCCGCCCGCTTGAGCCTGGTTATGGTATCACTATCGGAAACGCACTTCGTCGTATCCTCCTTTCTTCATTGGAAGGTTATGCGATCACCACTATCCGCGTTGAGGGTGTAGAGCATGAGTTCTCCACGATCAAAGGTGTGATGGAAGACGTTACTGAAATGGTTTTGAATTTCAAACAAATCCGTTTCAAACGCCAGATCGAAACTACAGACAGTGAGAAAGTAACTGTAAATATCACGGGCAAAACACAATTGACTGCAGGCGATATCGGAAAATTCACATCTGGTTTCCAGGTTCTGAATCCTGATTTCGTGATCTGCAACATGGAGCCGAATGTGAAACTCAAAATTGAGATCACTATCGAAAAAGGCCGCGGTTATGTTCCTTCTGAAGAGAACAAACCACTGAACGCTCCGATCGGGTTGATCCCGATTGATGCAATCTACACGCCGATCCGTAACGTAAAGTTCTCCGTAGAAAACTACCGTGTAGAACAGAAAACGGATTACGAGAAACTTATTCTTGAGATCGTTACCGACGGATCTATTCACCCGAAAGAAGCGTTGAAAGAAGCAGCAAAAATCCTGATCCATCACTTCATGCTGTTCTCTGATGACAAGATCACTCTTGACACAGTTGAAAAAGCATCATCTGAAGAATTTGATGAGGATTCACTGCACATGCGCCAGTTGCTCAAGACCAAACTCGTTGACATGGACCTTTCCGTTCGTGCATTGAATTGCCTCAAAGCAGCAGACGTTGAAACACTTGGCGATCTTGTTTCATTCAACAAGAACGACCTCTTAAAATTCCGCAACTTCGGTAAGAAGTCGCTTACAGAATTGGAAGAGCTTGTTGCAAGCAAAGGGTTGAACTTCGGGATGAACGTTGCGAAGTATAAACTGGATAAGGACTAATCGCCCTTCGGCGGAGTTTATGCTGAGCCTGTCGAAGGACTCAGTATGACAAGAGGCCGCGAGAGCGCTCAGTGTAACAACAAGCTGAGACAGAATTGAAGAATTGAAAGAAGATTGAAGTTAAAGTACATTACCGAAAATGAGACACGGAGATAAAAACAACAACCTAAAACGCACGACAGCTCACCGTCATGCGATGATGTCGAACATGGCGGCGTCGTTGATCATGAACAAACGGATCAATACCACGCTTGCCAAAGCGAAAGCGCTTCGCGTTTACGTAGAGCCGATCATCACCCGTTCAAAAGAAGACAGCCAGCACAACCGTCGCCAGGTGTTCAGCTACCTGCAGAACAAAGAAGCGGTTACTGAGCTCTTCAAAGAAGTTGGCCCTAAAGTGGCAACACGTCCGGGAGGATATACCCGCATCATCCGCTACAGCCTTACCGTAAGCCACAAGCCTACTGCAAAGCGTCGCGATGACGGAGCTGACATGTGCCTGATTGAGCTTGTAGACTTCAACGACTTGATGTTGAACGCGAAAGCAGACACTAAAAAGGCAAAAACAACCCGTCGTGGCCGCGGTACAACTAAAGCCAAGAAGGCGGAAGAGACAACAGAAACCAATACTGACGAGACCAAAAGTGAATAAGTTGTCAGCAAGTTGATTTCAACACAAAAAAGGGATGAGGTAATTTTACCAAGTCCCTTTTTCTTTATTCAAAACCGGACAAATACGTGGAAGAAAAGGAATCAAGATCACACCGACCGAGGTACACCGCACTGGCACCCGCAATTCTTTTGCTCGAAGACGGAACCGTTTTTCACGGGAAAGCCGCCGGGGCTATTGGCACAACTACCGGCGAAATTTGCTTCAACACCGGCATGAGCGGCTACCAGGAAGTCTTTACCGATCCTTCCTACTTCGGGCAGATCCTTGTTGCCACGAATGTGCACATCGGGAATTACGGAATCAAAAACACCGAAGTAGAATCGGATTCGATCAAGATTGCCGGGCTCGTTTGCAAGAAATTTTCGGAAACGTATTCGCGCCCCGCAGCCGATAGATCCATCAAAGAATATTTCGTGGAAGAAGGCGTTGTTGGAATCTGTGAAGTAGACACGCGCGCCATTGTGCGCCACATCCGCGATGCCGGTGCGATGAACGCGATCATCTCCAGCGATAATTTAGATATCAATTCGCTCAAAGAACAACTGAAGAAAGTGCCGTCCATGGCCGGGCTCGAACTCTCTTCAAAAGTTTCCACGAAAGCAGCATACACTTCCGGTGATCAGTCTGCGATGCGCAAAGTAGCATTGCTCGATCTCGGCGTGAAGAAAAATATTATCCGTTGCCTGAACGAACGGGGCAATTACGTTAAAGTGTTTCCCATGAAAACTTCGGCTGAAGAAATTCTTGCGTGGAATCCCGACGGCATCATGATCTCGAACGGTCCGGGAGATCCGGGTGTGATGCTCGAAGAAGTTGCGCTCATCACGAAGCTGATCAATTCCAATGTTCCTGTTTTCGGAATCTGCCTGGGTCACCAGTTGATCGCGCAGTGTTTTGGATTGAGCACGTTCAAAACGAAGATCGGTCACCGCGGCATCAATCACCCGGTGAAGAATATGATTACCGGCAAAGCCGAAATCACTTCGCAGAACCACGGCTTTGCTGTGCGTCTCGAAGAAGCTTCGAAGAACAAAGACATTGAAATTACGCACATCAATCTCAACGATAATACCATCGAAGGACTGCGTCACAAAACGAAAAAAGTTTTCTGTGTGCAGTATCACCCGGAAGCATGCCCGGGTCCGCATGATGCGCGTTATTTGTTTGATGATTTTGTGACGCTGATGAATTCGGTTAAGAAACCGGTGACCGCTTAATAAAAAATTTCTCTATGAGCTTTATTTCTTCGATCCAGGCACGACAAATCCTGGATTCACGTGGTAATCCAACTGTAGAAGTTGACGTGATTACCTCCAATGGAACATTTGGCCGCGCTGCAGTTCCTTCGGGAGCATCTACAGGTGCACACGAAGCTGTTGAACTCCGCGACAACGACAAAAAAGTGTTCGTGGGCAAAGGCGTTTTGAAAGCCATTCAAAACATCAACACTACGATTCTCGAAGAACTCAAAGGCACATACATTTTCGACCAGGTGCAGATCGATGCGAAAATGATTGCACTCGATGGAACGCCGAATAAAGCGAACCTCGGTGCGAATGCTATTCTCGGTGTTTCACTCGCTGCTGCAAAAGCGGCCGCGCAGGAATCGGGAATGCCGCTGTACCGTTACGTGGGCGGAATGAATTCGACGTTGCTTCCGATCCCGATGATGAATATCCTCAATGGCGGAGCACATGCCGACAACGGAATCGACTTCCAGGAATTCATGATCATGCCTGTAGGCGCAGAAAGTTTCAGCGACGGACTGCGCATGGGCACTGAAGTGTTTCACACGCTGCGCAAAGTTTTGAAAGACAAAGGCCTTTCCACGAACGTGGGCGATGAAGGTGGTTTTGCCCCGAACATCAAGAACAACCAGGAAGCCATTGAGTACGTGCTCCGCGCAATTGAACAAGCGGGATACAAACCCGGCGAAGATATTTACATCGCCATGGATGCTGCGGCGACCGAATTTTACGATGCAAAGACTAACATGTACACGTTCAAAAAATCGGACGGAAAAGTGTTGAGCAGCGATGAAATGGTTGGCTTCTGGGCCGACTGGGCGAAAAAATACCCGATCCTTTCTATCGAAGACGGATTGGGCGAAGACGACTGGAACGGCTGGGCCAAACTCACCGAAAATATCGGCGACACGGTACAGCTGGTGGGTGATGATTTGTTTGTGACCAACACCGATCGTCTTGCCAAAGGAATCGGCGAAGGCATAGCGAATTCCATCCTGGTGAAGGTGAACCAGATCGGGACATTGAGCGAAACCATCGACGCGGTGCACATGGCGCACACAAACAGCTATACAAGCGTTATGAGCCACCGTTCGGGTGAAACCGAGGATACGACCATTGCGGACCTGGCTGTGGCCCTGAGCTGCGGACAGATCAAAACGGGTGCGCCATCGCGTACAGACCGCGTGGCGAAGTATAACCAGTTGTTGCGGATTGAGGAGCAGCTGGGTGGCTCGGCGCGGTACCTGGGGAAGATGTTTAAGTTTATTCCGTAAAAAGTTGCCACTAAGGCCGCAAGATGCGAGGCCTAAATTTTACCATGGCGGCACGGCGACACAGCGCATAGCTATTTGATAAGCAGCACCCACGTAGCACGGCGCATGGAAGATTGCTGCGCAATCAGGCTTTGCATCAGGCAAGTGATTAGCAGAAGGCTTTGTTCGTGGTTCTGGATTTGTCTGTTTTGGGAGGAATTCGCGCAGCGAATTTTTCCATCCGCCGTGACGCGCGGGAAGCACATAAACCAAAAGCGCTGTGTCGCCGTGCTGCCGTGGTAAATTGGAATGCGTTGTGTGTTTCTGGCCCTGCGGTCTTCGAACCAAAACCATCAGAAAAAAATAATCTTCCCAGCTTCGCCAAAGCCTTGTTTTTCTTGCTAATTTAGAGGCAAACCCGCTTACTCAATACCCAATTTTCATGGATACGCTCAAGGAGAAATTTATCGCGAAGGCAAAGCCGATGGCCGCTGAAGTTAAAGCCATCATCAAAGAAAACGGATTCCTTCTTCCGGATCGAGCTTCGATGTTTCTGTCACCAGGCCGGTAATGCCTTTCATTCCCTGGTACACCTGCGCAACAGTATATTCACCAAGTTTTTTGTCTCCGTGTTCTTTGATGATGGCTTTTACTTCAGCGGCCATCGGCTTTGCCTTCGCGATAAATTTCTCCTTGAGCGTATCCATGAAAATTGGGTAT
>DATHKF010000579.1:0-6041 GCA_035489505.1 Bacteroidia bacterium
TAATTCCGTAATCGCGCGGCGAGCAACACTGCTGTTTGCCAGGTGAGTTGTCCTTCCGCAAATGCCACGTGCGTGGAATCTGTTCCGGCAGGAATGTTCATCGAAATAAATTTCTCTTCGAGCTTACCAATGATTGTATCGTTGGCAATGTGCCCGGGATCAATCGCTATCCGGTAACCCACTAGTGGCTGCATGGGCGGATGAAACACGACTGCCTCGCGGTTGGCCGGTTCACCGTATTGCTTCTGTACTTCACGGCCAAACGGACGACCACCTTTATCCAGCATAATGCCTATGGCGAGTTCACGCGGTTCATTGGCCATCATCCGTTTATAGATGGCTAATTCGCTCCAGTTAACCTTGTACTCGGGTTTGTTTCTCGTTTTGTCTTCCGCGGAAGCGAACATGGACACACCGTACAGGTCAATCGTAAAAAAACTGTAGAGCGAAGAATCCGCAACAAGCAGTTCGTCGGCTTTCTGCGCATAGTGTTTATGGAGTGAATCGGCTTCGCGAATGATCATTTGTCCATTCACCAGGATCGGCGCACACATTGCAAACAGAAAAATCAACTTTCTCATCTTCGCTTTCTTCTCTTTTGAATCCGGGTAAAAACCAGCTTTCCGCCTTTGTACTCTTTGAACATGGTTTTCCGCTTGTCGCATTTCGACATGTTGTAGGTCACCCGTTCGCCGTTGGAGTCGTACTTGATTTCTTCGAAGAAAATTTCATAACACGGTTTCCCATCGCGACCGAGTTTGGTGACACGGGTCAGCTGCCGCGACTTCTTGTTGCTCAGTGAATCGTATTCGGTGACAATTACCTTGGTCTTTTTGTAAAAGTTCAGCGGGTCGATGTACTTGGGCAGCGTGGTGCGCGTTTCGGTAATTGATTTGATCCGGCCGTTCAGGAAATACTGTTTCACCACCTGTTTTTTGGTACGGGTTTGCCCCTGCGAGAAAAGCGGTGCAGTTAGAATCAGAAAAAGAAGAAGTAAAATCAGCTGACGCACTGTCTAAAGTTACATAAAAGCCGCTTAGCCGTATCTTTGCCGGGTAATGAAAATCAGTATTCCCTTTACCGATTATGAAATCAAAGCCGTGCGCTCGGGCGGAGCAGGTGGACAACACGTGAACAAAGTTTCCACGCGGGTGGAACTGTATTTTAACGTGGCAGAAAGTTCTGCTTTGACGGACGAACAAAAAGAACGGATCCTCGTCAAGCTTCAATCGAAGATTACCGAAGAAGGAATCCTGCGGTTGACTGAAGATACTTCGCGGAGCCAGCATGCCAACCGGGAAGCGATTGTGAAAAAACTTCACGAGATCATTGTGAAGGCATTGCAGAAACCGAAGAAACGGGTAGCAACAAAAATTCCGAAATCGGTGAAGAGAAAGCGGCTCGATTCAAAAAAGAAAAAGGGAGAGATCAAACAATTACGGAAACGTAATTTTGATTAACGCTTTACCGCGGGCTTCTTTTTCTTTGTGGCAATCTTTTGAGTTTTATTGATGCTCCGTGAAACGCTATACACGGCCTTTGCTGCGCTCACTTCAAAATCACTTTGAAAATCGTTGTCCTGCTTGACGCGGTATTTGGCGTATTCTTTTTCGGCCAACTGCTTCGCTATCTCGTGCTGAACTTTACCGGCATCTTTAAGAATTTCATATTCGTTGAACTGCAGAAAAGCATCCAGTTTCAAAATCCAGTCTGCCATTTTCATTGGCACTTGTTTTGCCGCCTGATTCTCGGCATAATCCAGGTACATGGTCACGACGCGCTCCAGTTCTTTGATCTCCTTTTCGATCAGGTAATTCTTGGCAACAGACACATCTGATTTCAGAATTTTTCCTTTCGGCGCGTTCTTCCAGGTTTTCAATCCCATCCGGGGTTTTGTTGCACTCGCTCTCTCCGAAATTATTTGAGCGGTAGTCTTTCCTGTAATTGCCCAATGCAATTTATTCTGCACCGTTTTGAAAAAGGTTTGAGTCAATGCAGAATCCTTGCTGTAATCGATGCTGCACTGCTCGTAGATATCCGTAATTTTTAAATAGAAACGTCGTTCACTCGCACGGATTTCCCGGATACGTTCCAATAACTCATCGAAGTAATCCATGCCAAAACGTTGACCTTGCTTTAAACGTTCATCGTCCAGAACAAAACCCTTAATGACAAATTCGCTGAGCGTTTTTGTTGACCAGATCCTGAACTGTGTGGCCTGGAAACTGTTTACGCGGTAACCAACAGCTATAATTGCGTCGAGGTTGTAGAAATCGACCTCCCGGGTCACATCCCGTTTTCCTTCCTTTTGAACTATCCGGAAATTCCGGATGGTTCGGTCCTTTTCTAATTCACCGGAACTGTATATGTTCTGCAAATGTTCATTGATCGTCCGGACATCCACACCAAACAATTCAGCCATCTTTTTCTGGCTCAACCAAAACGTTTCTTCCTGGAAAAACACTTCCACCCTCACAACACCATCGGGTGAAGAATAGAAAATAATATCGCTGGATTGTGGGTTATCGTTCTTCATCGTCAATTATGGGTTCGCGGATTTCGAAGTTAGGAATTTGGTCAGCTACGACAAAAATTCAATGCCTCAACATATCAACAACGAAGAGTAAAATTGAGTAAGATTAACCAGATGTTTTTTCCGATTCAATGGTTGAAATAATTTCATCCATCTTCCCCGGATGGAACCACCGGATCTCTCCATCTTTCCTCCACCACGTCATCTGCCGTTTGGCATAATTGCGCGAATGTTGTTTGATGAGTTCAACAGCTTCCGACAATGTGGTTTCGCCATCGAAATAAGCAAACATCTCCCGGTAACCCACTGTCGCTAATGCATTCTGATTCCGATGCGAAAGAACAGATCGTGCTTCTTCTTCAAGACCATTCTTCATCATCTCATCCACGCGCGCGTTGATCCGCTCGTATAATTCTTCCCGCGGTAAATCGAGTCCGATCTTGATCACACGAAATGGCAGTTCTTTATTTTTTCCGGAACGGAGTTCAGAATATTTTTGTCCCGACAAAATACACACCTCAATCGCGCGGATCAACCGCTTCGGATTGTTCACATCAATCTCCGCGTAGAATTCCGGGTCGAGTTTCTTTAATTTTTCCTGTAGCGATCCAATCCCCTGTGCTTCCATTTCCAGTCCCAACTCTTCGCGAAGATTTTCATCCTTCCCCGGAAGTTCATCCATACCATTCAGCAACGCATTTACGTACAAACCACTTCCGCCGGCGCAAACAACGAGGTCGTGCTTCTGAAAAAGTTCTTCGATTTTTACACGCGCCTGCTGCGCCCACTGACCGGCGTCCATCGGTTCACTCACCGACAGATTACCAGTGAAATGATGAGACACTCCCTTCATTTCCTCCAGCGTTGGCGCAGCCGTACCAACCGGAAGCTCGCGAAACATCTGCCGCGAATCCGCAGAAATAATTTCTGTCTTGAAATGAGTGGCGATCTGAATGGCTACCGGAGTTTTGCCAACCCCGGTTGGTCCGATGACTACAACAAGTAGCGGAACCTTCATTTAAAAATCTTCCCGTTCGGACTCGTCAGAACCATATTCTTCTGTTGCACCTTCTTCTCCTTCACCTTCCGCTCCTTCTGCGTCTGCTCCCGGAACTTCTGCGTCGTCCGTTTTATCTTCTTCTGCACCTTCCGCGGCATCCTCATCATATCCTTCCTCAGCTACGAACAATTTCTCGCGCGCCTTCTTATCTTCTTCATCCTCCTCGTCATCATTTTCGTCAACCGGGGGAGCAAGGGTTACCTTATATTGTTTCGGTGCAGCACCCGACGATTTCACTGTACGCGGGTAACTTGCTTTTGGATCGTCGGCAAGAATACGAATGAGTTCAATCAGCAAAGTCCACTTCGCAGCCGGATCGAACACGTACACCATTTTCTGGTGCGGATCGTCGATGTAATCTGCGATTTTGGTTTCAGACATCTTCATCACCTTCGCCTTTTTCTGCCGGCGAAAATCGTCTTCATCATCGTCCTCATCAAAAAGTTTACGTGTAGTGAGTTCCTGGCCTTTGCGCCAGAAATCATCACTCATAAAGAATGAAGCATCTTTCGAATTATCGAAACCAATTGCTTCCTGGATCGCACGATGAAAATTCTCATACGATTGTTTCCCGAGAATCTCTATTTCGCGGACTGTGTCTTCCTGGTCTTCAAAAGCGACCCTGAACCTGTAAACTGCCATAAGGTATACCTGCTTGCGGGCAAATTTAACAATATGATTCCGAACGAAAACCAATACTGGCGAATACGGTTAAATTTGTTCGATGATTGACCACAATTCACGCATGAAGCGTTGCCTGGAACTCGCAGAACGGGGTCTTGGCAGCGTTGCGCCCAATCCTTTGGTGGGGTGCGTAATCACCCACGAGGGAAAAATCATTGCGGAAGGATGGCACCGGCAGTACGGGGGACCGCACGCCGAAGTGGATGCGATCAACCGTGTGGAGAACCCTGAACTTTTGAAGGAATCAACGCTGTACGTCAACCTGGAGCCGTGTTCCCATTTTGGAAAAACCCCTCCATGTGCCGATCTGATCATTGAGAAAAAGATTCCTTACGTCGTGATCGGTTGCCAGGATCCCAATCCACTTGTTGGAGGAAAAGGGATTGAAAAACTGGTCGCACATGGAATCGATGTGCGGATTGGTGTGGAAGAAACCGCATCCCGTTTCCTGAACCGCCGCTTTTTTACGTGGATCGAAAAGAAACGGCCGTACATTATTCTCAAATGGGCGCAATCGGCCGATGGATTTATTGATCACGTCCGTTCACCCGAACAGGAAGAAGCCGCAGGAATCAGTTGTCCCGAATCGCTCACGCTTTCTCACCAGTGGAGATCAGAAGAAGCCGCTATTCTCGTGGGAACGAATACAGTTCTTGCCGACAATCCCCAACTCACCGTGCGGCATATACAAGGACGAAACCCGGTGCGCGTGACCTTCGACCGCCGAGAAAGAATTCCTTCGCAGGCAAAAATCCTGGATGGAAAAGCGCCGACCATTGTATTCAATGCCGGGAAAAATTACACCACCGAATGGGCCGAATACGTCCGCATTGATTTTGAAGAACATCCTTTGCCACAGGCGCTGCTGGAACTGCACGAAAGAAAATTGCAGTCGGTTCTCGTGGAAGGAGGAGCTGCAATTCTTCACCAGTTCATCAGTCTCAATCTCTGGGATGAGGCCCGCGTGTTTCAATCGAAAAGCAATCTGAACAGCGGTGTGAAGGCCCCGGAATTTGCATTCACTCCGAATGAAACCGTTGCATCCGGCACTGACATTCTGAACATTTATTATCAAGCAGAATGACCTGGCTCCTGATCAGTATTCTTACAAACACGTTACTTCTCCTCATCCTGAAAGGATTTGAAAAGTATGGTGTGAATACGCTTCACGGTATCGTTGTGAATTACCTCATCGCGGCAACAACCGGTTTATGTGTGGCCGGAATTCCATCCATGGAAGAAATCGAAGTACAGAGCGCCGGTGTTATGTGGATACCAGTCTTACTCGGATTCCTTTTCATCAGTATTTTCTTCACACTGGCAAAAACCGCACAGGTCGTTGGAATTTCCGTTGCCACTGTTGCCAACAAAATGTCGGTAGTTATTCCGGTGATTGCGGCCCTGTACTTATATGACGAAGATCTGAACTGGATAAAAGCAGTCGGGATTTGTGCAGCGCTCGTGGCGGTCTGGATGGCATCCAAAAAATCAAACGGTGCGGCGTTCGATGCGAAGTACCTCTTCTTTCCACTGATCATTTTTATCGGAAGCGGTATCATCGACGCGCTGATCAATCACCTGCAGAAAACGATTCCCGACAATGCATTGATTCCTTTCATGTTCAGTATTGCGTTCGCGTGTGCATTTTGTATTGGAGTAACCATCATTGCATATCGCGTGGTACGGTTTCGCGAAAAAGTCGGATGGAAAAGTATTGCCGGCGGAATCGTCCTCGGTATTCCCAATTACTTTTCCATTTTCGCT
>DATHKF010000580.1:0-9103 GCA_035489505.1 Bacteroidia bacterium
GTGCAAAGCGTGAAAAACAGGATCAGCAGGAGGGGCCTCTTCATGACGTGAAGTTAACGCGTTTCGTGAATTTTTGGCCACTAAGACACCAAGGCACCAAGGATCACGAAGTAAAAATAAAGTGCTTTAAGCCCCGATTCTTGGTGCACCCTTTTAGTCTTGATGTCTTTGTGGCAAAATAACGACCGTGCCTGTTTATGCTTAAATTCACAATTGCGGAACAATGGAGTTCATGGAGAAAATTTTAGTCTTCGATAATTACGATTCTTTCACTTACAACCTGGTTCACCTGATTGAAAAGGTATCGGACCGGGTAGAAGTGGAAGTGCATCGGAACGATAAAATTTCCCTCGAAGAGATTGAACGGTTTGATCGCATTGTTTTGTCGCCGGGGCCGGGAATTCCCGAGGAAGCGGGTGAACTGATTCCGCTGATCAGAAAGTACGGAGGAAGAAAACCTATTCTCGGTGTATGTCTCGGGCAACAGGCCATTGCCATTGCATACGGCGCAAAGTTGCGCAATCTGGACCGGGTCTATCACGGTGTAGCAACAGAAATGGAAGTGCTGTCCGGAGAAAGTGTTTTGTTCCGTGGAATCAGTTCGCCATTTGTTGCAGGGCGTTATCATTCATGGGTCATTGATGAATCGACGTTGCCCGATGCATTTGCTGTAACAGCGAGAGATCACTCGGGACAAATTATGGCGATTGAAAATAAAGCAGAGCGAATTTTCGGAGTGCAGTTTCACCCGGAGTCGATCATGACCCCGCATGGAGCAGATATCGTAGCGAATTTTTTAAAAAGCTGAAAGGCAATTGAATTTATCATCAGAAATTTTCCTGATCCCTGATGATACTGTTTATGCGATGTGCAGCTTAGTGTGCAATGAATTCCGTTGTGTACACTTCACCTTCGATCTGTATGCGTAATATATATTGCCCCCTGGGAAATGCTGAAATGTCTATCGCTGATCCGGGTTCACAATTCTCTTCAGAGGACATGATTTGTCCTAAAGCATTGTAAATTTCATATTTGTCAACCGGCTTACTTGTGGTCAAATGGATCATATCAGTAGCGGGGTTCGGACTCACCTGAAAAATATTTTCATTGACAGGATCGTTCTCCGTAGAAAGCGTTAAGCCGCAGATTAAAGTGGCGTTTCCGGCTGAACCTGTGGTTCCTCCTGTATATTCCTCACCACCTTCATCCAGGTATCCGAAACCGGAGGCCGTAGCTGCAGAGAAAAAGCCTGCCAACGAAGAATAAGTAAAGCCACAACAGGAATTTCCGTTTTGATCAATCTGCATGATCAATTGATGTTCCGGACCGTATAAGATTGACGCTGTACCGGCGGCGACATAGTTGCCAGTGCCCTGCTGACATATTCCGTTGAACGCGACAACCTGATTCATGCCCGTATAGCATGCCCATTGAACGGTACCGGAAGTGTCTGTTTGAATAATAACCCCCTCGTGCAACCCAATGGAGGATCCGCTGTAACCTGACAGAAGAAGGTTTCCATCATCTGACGGACAAATTGAAAAACATTGTCCATCGTTGGAGGCTCCCAGTATTTTAACCCACAAAGCATTGCCGCCTGTATCCAGTTTCATCAGAAAAGGGTGGTCGTACGGACTTGTGGCATTTGCCAAAACAAATCCTGTAACATAATATGCGTCGTTCTGTACACATACTGATTTTCCATACCACCAGTGATCCGCACCAACGTTCGTGTATTCTTTTTTCCAGAGTATCGAGCCTTCACTATTCAGTTTGATAAGAAATGGATGTGCTATGCTGTTAACCGTTACTCCTGATAGGATGATATTATTCTCTGCATCTACTGCCAGGTCATATCCGACATCCCATCCGGGAGTAACAACAGATTTCCCCCATAAGAGTTTTCCGGTTGAATCAAGCTTCACGATGTAAATATTGATATTGAACGACTGGAACGGAAAAGAGGCTGTAAACCCTGTAATTACACATCCATTATCGGGAGTTGCCGCAATCTGAAAGCCCACATCACCCTGCATACCGCCCACGCCCTTTGTCCACAACACTGTTCCGGATTGCGACAGGCGTACCGTATATACACATTCCCCCGAGGCATAAGTGCCATAGGACATCGACCAGCAGGTTACAAGAATATCTCCATTGGCTGCAATAGTAATACCCATTCCGTGATCGTCTGCGGGCCCTCCAAGAGTCCTGTTCCACATTACGGTTCCTGCGCTGTCGTATTTGACGACAAGGATATTATAGGTTCCTGTAGTTTGTGTTGATCCGGCCGTCACAAAGCCATGGTCTGGCGTCGCACATACATCTGAGCAGAATTCGGATTGCGGAGTCCCGTAACCGGAGCAAAAAGTTTGTGCTGTACCTGGTACTTTACAGAGTAAAGCAATGAAGAGAGCAAGTAAGATTTTTTTCATGTTAGCTTTTTTCAGGGGGATGGATCAATACAGGAATCCGATGCGTGTTTTTCATTTCATGATTTGCCTTCCTGCGAAGGATGTTAGCTGAGAGATGCGAAACGGATGATCAAGGTGCAGCGCAAATGATCAGTGAACGCGTGCAACAGGTTTCTTCGGTTATCATTTGAACGGAATATACTCCCGGAGAAAGTATGGAAAGGTCAATTTCATAACTCGCAGCGTTTAATGCAATTTAATCGACCTGGCTGAGCCAGCGATATACATAAGTTCAACCGGCTGCTGCGGTTTCATATCTGGATTGAATTGTCGCTCATTTGGTGCAGCGATGTAATTTGCGGTTGCTGTGAATTCTGATCAATTGTAATACTATTTGCTATTGCCGAATACAGACGGCACCTGCTTATATTTGAAACACATTGCGGAACCGGAATATGCAGAAGATCATTTCCAAAACCATTCTCAACAAAACGAAACATCCGCCGGGCAAGCGCGATGCGTGGTTCCTGGATGATTATACCATCAATCCATACAGCGGCTGCTCGTTCAACTGCCTGTACTGCTACATCCGTGGAAGCAAGTACGGTGAACACATGGAAGAAAAACTTTCTGTGAAGACAAATGCGGTTGAGTTGCTGGAGAAACAATTGCATCTCCGAGCAAAAAAAGGTCAGCACGGAATTATTGTGATGTCTTCCGCGACTGATCCGTACCTGCAGGCAGAAAAAGAAACGGGACTTACACGGCAATTGCTCGAAGTAATTTTGAAACATAAATTCCCGGTGCACATCATTACGAAATCGGATCTCGTTACGCGCGATTTTGATTTGCTCGAACAGATTGACCGGACTGCCATTCTTCCTGCTGATCTTCGCGAGACATTGAAGCACGGAACCATCATCACGTTTTCATTTACCACGGTTGATGATGCGATCTCAAAAATATTTGAACTGGGTGCCACATCACCTGCGGAACGATTGCATGCGCACGAAGCGGCGGTGAAGAATAATTTCCTCAGCGGAATCAGCATGATGCCGCTCTTGCCGCACATCACAGATACAACTGCAAGCCTGGATGCGATGTTCACCGCATTCAAAAATGCAGGATCGCATTACGTGATGCCCGCAACGATTACGTTGTTCGGAAACGGAACATCAGACAGTAAGACACTTGTGTTTCGTGCGATTGACAAGCATTATCCGCACCTCTCCGAAAAGTATCGTAAACTGTTTGCGAATGGATCGGAATTGCCGCGGTTTTATAACGAAGCGTTTGGGCGTAAAGCAAATCGTTAAGTGTACAGTTTGGTTTGCGTCCGCGTATCCTTTGAACCTTCCGGTGCTTGAATAAAGCCGCCTGTAATTCATTTGCAGGGACGGCTTCGTACCCGGTTTATATTTGATCAAACGACAGATCATGGTAAATCGCAGACAATTTCTGACACAAGGCGCATTCGGGCTGGGTGGACTTTTTCTTTTCTCTTCTTTCCGGTCTGCACCGGATGAGAAACCGGCACAACTGGAAAATTCATTGGTGAGAGATTTTGTTGGCAAAGCGCACAGGGACAAAGACGCTGTTGTGAAAATGTTCGCAGAGCATCCAACGTTGTTGAATGCAGCGTACGATCACGGCGGCGGCGATTTTGAGACGGCGTTAGGCGCCGCTTCGCATGTAGGATATACGGAATTGGTGACGTGGCTGGTCGAGAATGGCGCCCAGATGAATTTTCTGACCCTGTGCCTGCTCGGGAAAACGGAAATTGTAAAATCGATGCTTGACCTTTATCCGCACCTCATCCACATGAAAGGACCGCATGGATTTACTCCATTGCATCATGCGAACAATGGTGGTGAAGATGCAGCAGCTGTGAAAAAACTCCTGGAAGAAAGAGGTGCGGTAGAAACAAAAGTCAAACTTATATTTCCGGTGATTGCAGTTCCTGCGGGAGAAGGGAAATAGTGTCAGCGTCAGTATCAGCGTCCGATACATTTTTCGTCCCTCAAAAATACCCGATGTGACAAAAATGTTGGCTGACGTATCGGGAACATGTGCGGTACTGCCATTGACACCGATCCTGATTCTGACTACTGTTTTCTTTCCTGGATCAATTGCCCCCGCACATACTCTTCGATCGTAATCAGTTTACCCGTTTCATCGTACACTTTCCAATCACCTTCTTTCATGTAATTGTCAATCTCCTCGTAGTACTGCATCATGCCTTCGGTCTGCACTTTGCCGTTTTCAAAATACTCTTTGATCGTGTATTTCTTTTTCTTCTTGTCGGAAAGCTGCATGTCGCTCTGGAGATTTCCATTCTCGTAATAGAACTGGCGAAACACCAGGTACTCGCATTTCTTGGCGTACTCTTCAACAAATTCAGGTTTCCCGTCCGGGTAATATTCTTTGGTGATTTCTTCGGCGCCCTGGTAATACGTGATGTCTGACCGGACCTGTCCGTTGTCGTAATACAAGATCATCTGGTAATGGAAATAATCCAGCGATTTGAATTCACGCTCCAGTTTTCCATTCTCGTAAAAGTTCTTGTACGTTGTGAGCAAACCGTCCACGTAATAACCCGAGTGCATCACGGTTCCGCTCTTGTAGAAATCTTCCCACCAGCCTTGTGCGGCGTATCCTTTCGGGTTGTAGCGGACAGAATCTCCGCCCATGAGCTGGTTCAGCTTTTCGTAGATATCTATGCCGGTGGCCGAATCGTATACTTCAGCCTGGACGTAATATTTCCGCGTGTCTTTTTGTTTCCCGAATTGCGCATGCAACGGAACGAGCAAAAAAGAAGCGACGATGAGGAAAATGAAACGCATGGGTGGTGGACTGCTCCGCGAAATTACTAAAAAGTAGGCAAGTGAAGAAGTAGGTGAGTAAGTGCTGACTTGCCTACTCAATTACTTTTCCCCTTGCCTACTCTCCTAATGCCCCTTCGAGGCCAGGTATCTTTCTGCGTCCAGCGCACCCATACACCCGCTTCCTGCTGCTGTTACAGCCTGGCGGTATACTTTGTCCTGCGCATCGCCTACGGCAAATACACCTTCGATATTGGTTTTGCTCGTACCCGGAATTGTTTTGATGTACCCCGACTCATCCATATCGAGCCAGCCTTTGAATACATCTGTATTGGGTTTGTGACCAATGGCCACAAAGAATCCGTATACATCGAGGTGGCGGTCTTCACCGGTTTCTGAATTGTGAACGATTGCGCCGATCACACCTGCATCATTACCTAAAACTTCTTTGGTTTCGGTGTGATAAAGCACTTCAATGTTTGCCGTGTTCTGTACGCGGTGCTGCATCGCTTTCGATGCACGCATTTCGCCTTTACGCACAATCATGTAAACCTGTTTGCACAGCTTCGCGAGATACGTAGCTTCTTCTGCTGCTGTATCTCCTGCTCCAACAATGGCCACGTCTTTTCCGCGGTAGAAAAATCCATCGCACACGGCGCATGCAGATACTCCACCAATGGAACGATACTTTTGTTCGGAAGGAAGTCCGAGCCATTTTGCAGATGCTCCCGTTGCAATAATTACGGTGTCGGCATGGATTTCAACTTTGCCTTCATCCATCCACACTTTGTGAACAGGGCCGGTGAAATCAACTTTGGTTGCCCAACCATAGCGCACATCGGTTTGAAAACGTACGGCCTGCGCTTTAAACAATTCCATCATTTCCGGACCCTGTACTCCTGTGGGAAACCCGGGATAATTTTCAACTTCGGTGGTGGTGGTTAATTGTCCGCCGGGTTCCGGGCCCATGTACATCATCGGTTTCAGATCGGCGCGGGCAGCGTAAATAGCCGCAGTATATCCTGCAGGACCGGATCCTACTATCAGGCAACTAACTTTTTCGGGTGTGGTACTCATAAAATCTTCGGATCAAATTGGATTAAGCGAGCACAAATGTAACACATCAGGCGCATTGCTGCGAGTGGATTTGGCTATGGGCTTATTGACAATTTCTATGCGGATATTAACAAGGCCGATCAGTTGATTGCCAATTAGTCAATTAGTT
Organism: Bacteroidia bacterium; assembly: GCA_035489505.1. Lineage (GTDB taxonomy): Bacteria > Bacteroidota > Bacteroidia > Palsa-965 > Palsa-965. Next base: position 6,462 of record DATHKF010000580.1, read on the forward strand.
GATGGGACGGTCATCAACTAATTGGGAATTAACCAATCGGTCATCGGCTTACTGGCAGATGATCGTGTCGTAGGTGGTGCTGTAACCACAGAAAACGCCCAATCCACCTTCTACGTTCGATTCAATGACACCGGGTGAAGCAAATGGATTCCCGTTGTTGCTGACTTCAATTTCAAACGTCCGGAAGAAATCCACTTCGGCAACACCGATGGAGCAGAATTGAACAACAATGGAATCACCGGTTTTGAAATATCCACGTTCGTGGCCGTTGTCCTCCGGAGCTGTTGAGCTGATCGGTGCAGGACGATTGTATGCAAAGTCGAACGATCTTCCATCGACAAAATTATCATCGAACGTAGAACCAAACGGCGCCATGAATATGGGATCTTCATTCAGACGTTTCGTATACCAGCGATACCCGTTTCCGTAACCTGCAGGTTCAGAAAGATGTGCCCAGGCAAAGCCGAGACTGTCACCGGGAATTTCCGGCTGGAACCATACGCTGTCGAGGGAAATCGGCGTTGGCATCGTAGTAGTTGCCGTTACTGTTTTTCCGTCGGCTACCACGGTAAGCACGTACGTTCTTCCCGGTTGTCCGAGTATGGTGCTGCCGCGAAATACCAATGGAATCGGGCGGTTGAAATCGAACGTGAGATGAAGTGTATCGGTAGTGAAACCATCGAACAGGGTTACCGTTGCATTGGTGATCACGTAGTTTGCAAGCGATGCAGAATCGATCGGGTCGAAATAACCTGCGCTCCAGGTGAGCGTAACATCTGCGGGCTGACCAGTGAAAATGCCACCGTCGACCACAATTTTCTGTTCCACTTCGGGAAGCTCAATGTCAATTTCTTTTTCGCACCCGAAAAAAAAGAAGGCTGTAATGAGAATGGAAAATATCTTTTTCATGATGATTAAAAACTAAAGTTCCAGGTTACAGAAGGAAGGATCGGGAAGAGGGAAACCTGTTTGGCTTTCACAGAAATATTTCCCTGCTCAATGCTTCCTTCGGTATCGAAATAAATGAAATATGGATTCTTCCGGTTGTACAGGTTGTACACTGCAAAATTCCATGTGCTTTGAAACGGAATTCCGCGTTTGAATAATTTCTTCGGCTTGCAGGTAAACGTTGCAGAAATATCTGCGCGGTGATACGGCACCATGCGGTAACTGTTTCTCGGACCATACTCCGGAACAATTTGTCCTTCGATGATGTACCGCGATTCAGGAAGCGTGATCGCATTTCCCGTTCCGTATACAAACACGGCGCCGAATGTCCAGTGCTCGTTCAGTTCGTAAACGGCCACCACGGAAGCATCGTGCCTGCGATCGTAACGCGCGTAGTACGTTCGGCCATCTTCAATTCCCGGGAACGTGCGCGTAGTCCACGAAAGCGTGTACCCGACCCAGCCGGTTAGTTTGCCTGTGCGTTTCTTGAAAAAGAATTCAGCGCCGTATGATTCGCCGGAACCGAACACGAAATTGTTGTCTGTATTGTTGTTGACATTGTCTTCCGGTAAAGCGCCCGGAGCAAATTCAACCTGGTTCAGCATTTTCTTGTAATACACTTCAACGGAAGACTCGTAATCGTTATCGCGAAAATTTTTGAAATAGCCCACCGCGTATTGCCAGCCGATTTGTGGTTTCACTACATCAGAACACGGAACCCAGATGTCTGTTGGCAATGAAATGGGTGACAATGTTGCGAGATGCACGTACTGGTAGTTCTGGGTGAATGCCGCTTTGAATGATGATGTTTCATCAATCATGAAACGTACACTGAGACGCGGTTCAATTCCGCCGTAATCTGCAACCTTTTTAAATTTGTTGTAGTGTATCGTATCTGTAGTGCGGCCGGTTACGTCTTTGACGTAGCGGTCAAATGGTCCGACCTGCATGAAATACGAATAACGCAATCCCGCAGAAACTTTCCAGCGGGCAGTGATGTCCCAGTCGTCGTTGATGTAAACCCCGGCTTCATGCGCATACTGTTTGACCAGTCCGCCAAGATCAAATACGGTTTCGCCCGCTTTTGCAGAAACATTGTTCGGTGTGAATGTATGCCAGGTGTATGCTGCACCAAAACGCACGTTGTGTTTCGTGTTCGGCTGGTAATAGAAATCAAACTTGCCGTTGTAATCGCGGATTCCTGAAAACAATTTGAATTCAAAACCATCCTGCGCTGCAATGAATTCAAATTTGTAATCGCTGAATACAAGCGTGCTGTTCAGGAAAAGTTTAGGTCCGAACAAATGATTCCAGCGCAACGAAGTTGTTGCATTGCCCCACGGTATACTCACGAAGAAACCGGATTTGGCGTTGTTGTATGAGAACACATCGCGCCCGAAATAACCGCTTACAAAAAGCCTGTTCTTATCGTTGATGCGCCAGTTCACTTTGGTGTTCAAATCGTAGAAGTAATATCCTGAGCCTTTGAACGGAGACGATTCTTTGATGAACGGGTTGAGTAAAACATCAATGTACGTTCTGCGTGCCGCGATAATGAAAGATGCTGTGTCTTTCTTGATCGGCCCTTGTATCGTTAACCGCGATGCAATGACACCAATGCCGCCGTTCACCTGGAACTTCTGATCATTTCCTTCTTTCATGGAAATGTCGAGCACGGAAGAAAGTCGTCCGCC
>DATHKF010000581.1:0-7250 GCA_035489505.1 Bacteroidia bacterium
GCCGAAGCTTTGTATTCCGATCTCGGTCATTGTGGAAGAAAAAACGTTCGCGTGAGCTGGGTCTTTGTCAAAATTGCTTTGCTCCTGAATTATTGCGGACAAGGTGCGTGGTTGCTGAACCGCGAAACTGCGCATCTCGACGGTCTCAACCCGTTTTATGAAATTATGCCGCAGTGGTTCCTGATTCCCGGAATTGTCGTTGCAACAGCAGCCACCATTATCGCGAGCCAGGCTTTGATCAGCGGTTCTTTCACTATGATCAGCGAAGCGGTGAGTTTAAATTTCTGGCCACGCGTTACGATCAAATATCCTACGGACGTGCGCGGCCAATTGTACGTGCCCAGCATCAACTGGCTCATGTGCATGGGTTGTATTGGCGTTGTGCTCTACTTCAGGGAATCCAGCAACATGGAAGCGATCTATGGTTTCAACATTACGCTGGCTATGCTGATGACCACTTTGCTGATGATGTATTATTTGCGCTACGTAAAAAAATACACCGTCGTTCTCGTTGCCGCCATACTTACCGTTTTCCTCACCGTGGAAATTTCATTCTTCGTGGCCAACATTATTAAACTGAAAGAAGCCTGGATGTTCCTGTTCATCGTCTCCGGCATCATTCTCACGATGTACGTGTGGTACCGCGCGCGGAAAATATTGAACAAACTGGTGGAATTTGTTCCGATCATCGAACACCTTCCCGCACTGGTTGATCTCAGTAAAGACCAAACCATTGCAAAGTATGCAACGCATCTCATCTATTTAACCAGTGCAGATAATCCACGACAGATTGAACGGCGAACGATCTATTCCATTTTCAGTCGCAATCCGAAACGGGCAGATATCTACTGGCTCATTCACATTGACCGGACCAATGAACCGTATACGATGGAATACACGGTGGACGAAATGGTCAACGATAAAATTATCCGCATCGATTTTCGCCTGGGTTTCCGTGTAGAACCGCGTGTCAATCTCCTTTTCAGAAAAGTGGTCGAAGAAATGGTTGCCAACAAAGAGCTCGACATTACCAGTCGCTATGAATCCCTGAGCAAATACAACCTGGCCGCCGACTTCCGGTTTGTTATTCTCGAACGGTTTCTTTCCGTGGAAAATGAATTTTCGGTGAAAGACAGCTTTATCCTGAACAGTTATTTCATGCTGCGAAACCTTGCGCAGTCGGACAGCAAAGCGTTTGGTCTTGATACAAGCGACATCAGCATTGAGAAAATTCCACTGGTTATTTCACCGGCAACCAGCGTGAAACTCAAGCGTAAAGAATTAAAAACGGATACAGACAAATAAGGTTCAAAGCATTCCGACTATGAAAAAGGAAGATTTTTCACGGGAGATTTACGCCAAATATTACAACTCCAAGGGCAAACCGTTTGAAATAATTCTGAACGACGGCACCGCGCTCGAAGGAATTTTCATTGGCTTTTTTCACGGTGAAAAAGATCGGGGCGAACCGTACATTTTTATGTGGCGTTTCATCAGCAAAGAGGAAATAGACGATTACAACCACAGCCCGGAAAAATACCAGGCGATGGGCAGAGTGATTTATCAAAAAGACATTAAAACCGTTCGTTTCAAATGAAAAAAATCGGAAAAATTGTTCCTTCAATCCTGGGAGTGGTCACGTTGTACACTGTCCCGTTATTTGCGCAAACCACCAGCGATTCAACTGCTGCACCGGATTACACCTGGGTTAACGGACAAAACCGTCAGCACAATTTCCCGTTGACCTTTCAGAAAAACGGGGAAACAATTCTCACCGGTGTTGCTTACCTGGATACGTATTACAACTACAATTTTGCCAAACCCGCTGATAATACGCAGACGATCTCCTCCACGATTGGCCGTCACAACGAGATGACGCTTAACCTGGCCAGCATCGGAATGGAAACGAACTACAAAAATGTCATCGGGCGCCTGTGGCTGCAGTTTGGCCAGATGGGTTCCATCATACAGGAGGCCGATGGCTCGGTGTACCGCGGAAGAAATTCCGCAATCAGCAACCTGAAATACATTCGTGAAGCTGCGGCCGGTTATCATTTCAATGTGTGGCAAGGCATTAATGTTGAAATGGGAATTTTCATGAGCTACATCGGGCTGGAAAGTTATGTGACGCAGGAAAACTGGAATTACCAGCGAAGCATGGTGTGCGATTTTACGCCGTTCTACTTTTCAGGTGCGCGTGTTCAGATGTATCCTTCCGCAAAATTGAAAACGGAGATATGGATCCTGAACGGATGGCAAACCTACAACAGTTTCGGAAAGAGTCCCGGGGTTGGTAGTTCTACCTATTACCGGCCGAATACGAATCTTCAGTTTGCCGCCAACTTTTATCTCGGAACCGATACGCAGAATCCGGATACGCTCGGTCAGCAATCAGAACGAATTCGCTTTCACCACGACAACAGCATTGTTGCGCGGTATTTTTCCCGTCCCGGATCCGGTGGAATTTCACAAGCCGCGTTCAGTATCAATTCGCACTACGGTTTTCAATCCAACAATGAAGCGAATGACACAGTCCGTGCTTCTGAAAACTTCATGACCGGAATTTCTGTTGCGAACCGCGTATGGTTTAGCCGGAACAAATTTGCGCTCACTTTGCGCGGCGATTACATCACCAATCAATCGGTGGTGAATGGAGTAAATACGTATCCATACCTCGCATTCTCACCAGCTGCTTCAGGAGGACAGCCAAATAATTACGATGAAGCCATTGCAAGCAATGAGAAATTGAAAATAACTCAGTTCACCGCAACGTTTGATGTGATGCCAAACGACCACGTGACATTCCGCTTGGAGTACGGGTATCGCAGTTCGAGTATTCCGTACTTCACGGGCTCCGGTGGTACCACTTCTCCCAGCGGATGGACAAATGGACCGGCAGCTGTTTTACCTTGGGCGGCTGATCTGCGAAAAACAGAAAGCCGGATCACAGTAGCGGTCAATTTTCGCTTGTGATTTTGGATTTGAACTAATTTAAACTGTGCGCGAAATTTTGGCAAGGCAACTGCCTCGCTGGGTTTAAATTCCTCATGCATTATCCGTTTTCAAACGTTTGTTATCGGCTTTTCTGGATTAAAGGATTTACCTTGGGCAATCCTATAAACGAAAAATTACATGACAGAACCTAACTTAGTTTTTTTAAGCTATGCAAGAGAAAACAGGGACATAGCGGAGCGACTATACATGAGTTTGAGGGAAAAGGAAATAAATGTGTGGCTTGATTCCAAATGTTTAAAACCAGGAGCGGACTGGAAGTTTGAAATTAACAGAGCCATAAGAAATGCCAGGTACTATATTTTACTGGTTTCAAAACACTCTGTTAATAAGAGAGGATTTGTTCAAAAAGAAATCCGTGAAGCTCTCGATGTCCTGAGCGAATTCCCACGAGGTCAGATTTTTATTATTCCAGTAAAGATTGACGATACAACTCCCATTGATGATGCGCTGTTAAATCTAAATTGGGTGGATTTATATCTTGATTATTATGGCGGTTTGGAAAAAATATTCAGATCACTGATCGATCTGATTCCTGAACCATTAATGACAAATACCTCAAATGAAATGAAGGTATTAAATGTGAACAAAAAAATTATTGATAAGGGTGAAGTAATCGATTACTCACAACCGATCATGGTTGGTGAAAAAAGGGGAGCAATCAGCTACGCCCCGTTTAAATCTATCGAGGAATTTTTTATGCAATTTATAGATCGATTACCTCCTCAATCAATCTATGCCGATTCCTCAATTTCTTATTATTTTACAATAAGTACGAAACATCCTGACCTGGTCCTGGGTGTTGATTTACTCAAGGAATATCCGGAAACAATTAAGCTTGTATTTCAAAATGCATACTGGGACCTTAAAGCGTACTCATCATTTTTTTCAGTCACGCTTTCATTTAATAAAGAGCAAAGACTCTTAAAAATTCCTTATGATTCCATTTTACATATCGAAGTGCCGGAATTAGGGCTATTGATTGGGCGAAACAAGCCGGTTAATCAATGAAAAATGGATGACGCTCTTTTTTATCATTCATAAAACAGCAGTCAACAAGGCATTTTGCAAAGCGGGGTAAAAAACAATTCTGTCCGCTTCACTCAAGCCATCGACACATCTCCACAAAGGATCGAATCTTCCACATCATTCGCTTTCATGCTTCGTAAATTTATATAGCTAATCATAGCGTGCAGTGCAGAAAGAGTACTAACGAAAACGAAAAGCTATGAAACGTATTTTGGCAGCAATGATTCTGGTCCCGGCGATAGTTGGCGCACAGAATCTCGTAACAAATGCTACGATGGAACAAACATCCTGGGCTGCTTTCAGACCGGGCATAGAAAAAGCACAAGGATGGTCGAACAGTAACGGCGGAACCGCCGATCTGTTCAAACCAAGCCGATACGCGCGTAAGGATGGCATTCCGCAGAATTACATGGGTACGCAAGATGGTGGCGGTGGAAATTACGCGGGAATAATCGCTTACTACGGCGACCAGTCGATCGATCCTGTGAGGAGTGTTCGTAACGGAGTATTCGCAAATGAAATTGGTTACGGACGTTACACCGAATATCTTCAGGGAGAATTGAGCGAACCGTTGGTGAAAGGACGGCTGTATACATTTTCATTCCAGGTGAGCCTGGCAGAAGAAAGTGATCGTGCTGTGCGCGGATTGGGTGCTTATTTCAGTACAGAAAAACTGAACATGCGAGGCAACTCCTTTCTGCAGCTGAGTCCGCAGGTTGTGAGTAAAGAGGTGATCACCGATATGAACGGATGGACAGAAATCCGCGGGATGTTCATTGCAGAAGGCGGTGAGCGATACTTCTCGATCGGGGCATTTCCGGAACATCTTACTGTTGCGGATCTTTCTGATCCGAACAGGAATGATTCACGGAAAGCGTACTACTACGTTGCAAGACCAAGTCTCACAGCAGGTCCGGTATTGAATGAACCTGTGACACAACGTTCAATTTCTACGGCAGCAGAAACGTTCGATAAACAGGGATTGGTTTACCTCGGTATCAACTTTGCGACTGGTTCCGCATACGAAAGCGTTAAAAACAGAAGGATTGAATTGTATAGGGTAGAGTAAGTAGGTTAACGATTCTTCTGTACGGGGAGCGGGCGAAAGTCCGTTCCCTTTTTTTGTGAATAGACGCAAAGCCGCAAAGTGCGCAAAGGAAAACGCAAAGGTATTGAGTTAGGGATTGAAGAGCGCAGAGAATCACGCAACGATTCTTTGCAACCCTTGCACGTTCGGGAGATAATCTTTGCGAAAACCTTTGCGCGCTCTGCGCCTTTGCGTCTATACTTTTTGAAGTGTACTCCTCAATTCTGCTGCTGAAGCTTCACTTCCTTCTTCTTCCGCTTGATCTCTTCCTTTTCACGCTTCCGTTTTTGTCTTCGGAGTTCATTCCTCTTTTTCTTGCACGACGTTTTTATCCCGCGCGCGATATCTGCGTTGTGACGGAACATCGCTGAAACGCCTTTGAAATAACGGACAAAGAAACCACGGGTCATCACGTATCGCCATCCTTCATTTTTCAGTTCGTGCTGTATCTGCCACTTTACCCGGTAATGCATCAGGCGGAATTTGCGCAATGATCTCCGGTAATGTTTCAGATCGTTTATGCGCTCTTTGTTGTGCGTGATGAGCGAATCGTTGATGTTCTGCACATCGGCCTTTGCTGAATCAAATGCGGCTTTCTCATCGAGGTCTCCCTGCGGTAAACGGGCCAGTTGCTTGTAATCGCTCATGTTTGTCTTGAGCATGATCTTGGCATTGTACGCGTCTACCTTGTACACGTGCGCGGCCGAATCCATCACCCATTTTCCGGGTTGAGGCAGAATTGCATTGAGACTATCGATCTCCGTTTGCGTTTGCATGAACTGGCGCTTGGGCATGAACACCACCGTGTCGTAACAGGTTTGTCCCATGGCGCGGTAATAATTCACTTCGCGCATGTCGTAAAACTGGAGTTTCAACCTTCGCTTTTTCTGCGCAACAACTGTGTCGTAATACACCACTTCCCAGGTGTAATTGTAATACGACTCAGCAGCCATGGAATCTGTTAAGCGTGCAATGGAATCGTTCGCGCGTTCTACTTTCGCCAGGATAGAATCGCGACGCGTATCCATTTTATCATTCTGCTGGAGCGGGCGTTTCACTGAGAGTTTCTTTTTGCGTATCCGCTTGTTTTCTCTCCGGAGTTTTTTGTTCTCGCGTTTGAGCTTGATGATCTGTTTCGAAACCAGGAAACGTTCACGCTTGATGTTGTCAATCGCCTTTTTGTGTTTGCGCAAAATAGGTTTACTCTCCGCTTGTGTCTGCGCGCGCATTCTCCGGTTGCGGCGTTCAAAGAACTTTCCTTCGAGTGCGGCATCTTTAGAAGTCAGTTTGAAATACAGGATCAGCGAATCGGTCATGACAATCGTCGAATCGTAAACGGCAATCCGCTCATCGAGACTTTTCGAAGTATCTTCTGCGAGCGCCATCACAAAACGGATCTGCTCCCACTGTCCCATCGAAATGTCCTGGTGATTGTGAACGTTCGTGCCCAGCGCCTGTTTTCCCTGCACAAGTAAATGATCCTGCTCTGGCGCGTCGATGATCGCCGGGATCGAATCGTTTCCGTGTTCGCATACTTCAGGACTGGCCAGAAAGTTGAGCGTGGCCTGCGGTGTGCGCTGGAAAGAATCGATGGGCACCGAACAGTCGAGCAACTGCCACGCCGGTGTCGACGGTAAATGATCCTTCACAAATTCTTCCGGCTCCGGGCAAAAGTATTTGAAATTGGGTTTGCGGATAAACTTGTACTTCGTGGTGTACGGAATACGAAACAATTTATAAAGGATTTTCCGCGAAGTTTGTTTGCGTTGTTTCAGGTAACCCGTTCCCCAAGTGGCATCGATGTGTTTCCATTCTCCATCGATTTCCACCACGTTCCATGCATGCGAATCGAGAAACAACGTATCACCTGTTTCGTACCAGGGCATGTACACGTAACCATACACGCATTCCGAGCGGATACCCGCAACAGCACACATGGAGTCGAACAAAATGCTGTAACCCAGGCAAACCGTTTTGCGGTGACGGAGAATGTCGTTGGGATCGGTGTAACTGCCACCGCCGCTGGTCAATCCCCAGACATCGTAGTCGATGTTGGTAGTCATCCAGATGTAAATGCTTTTGACTTTCAGTGAATCGCTGTCGAGACTATCAGTCAGCGCAT
>DATHKF010000582.1:0-3166 GCA_035489505.1 Bacteroidia bacterium
AAAACCAGGAACACATGAATTGCCCAATTTTGCCACGAATCCGGTGAAAGTATCGACGAATAAGATTTATTTGCTGGGATAATTGCATTCAGCCTTAAAATGTCGTACATTTGCACCCTCAAAACCCAATAGTAGGGTTAATTAATTGACAATCAATACCTTATAAACCCATAATCATGGAAAACAAGAATTTCTTCGACGCATGGCAGGAAACCCAGAAGCAACTGATGGACAACTGGACTGAAAGCAATCGTAAACTCCAGGACTCTGTGAAAACAGGTGCTGCGGCTACAGATGGTTTCACCATTTACCAGGAATGGCTGAACAAGCAAGCGGAGATCACGAAGAAAGCAACTGAACAGGCTTCTGAAACCGCGAAAACAACTTTCGACAAAGCTTCAGAACAGTTCAAAGGCAACGCTAACCTCGGCGAAGTTTACGGCAACTGGATGAAGTCGCAGCAGGAAACTGCAGCAAAGGCGTTTGAAAATTTCAAATCGTTCACTCCACCGTCTTTCAACGGATTCAATGGCTTCAACGCTAACCCGGCTGATTTCACTAAACAGTGGATGGACACGTCGAAAAATATGTTCGAACAGTACACGAAGAATTTTGCACAGCCTGCGTCTTTCGGCGACTGGACCAAACACTTCACCAACGATACTACACGTGATGCGTGGAAAAATTTCACTGAAGCGAACAACGGTTTCTTCCGTTTCTTCGAAATGTGGAAACCTGCATTCGACGCTGCACAGAACAACCAGTTCAACGCAGAGTGGTTCAAGAATTCGTTCAATCCTTCTGCATTCAGCGAGATGATGAACAAAACGCTTGACCAGATTTCTCCAACCCAGATGCGCGAGCTGTTCAGCCAGTACCAGAACTGGTCTGAAATGGCAGTGAACTACAACAAGAATGCATACAACCAGTGGGCGAATGGACTTCCTGAAAACGTTCGCAATTCAACGCCATTTACTTTCTGGAACAACCTCCAGGAAAATTCGAACAACAATCCTTTCACTGCATACCAGAAATCGGTAATGCCGGTGTTCTCTTTCTTCAACCCGGGGAAAGAAGGTGAAGTTCAGGAACTCGTTGTAACAGTTCTCGAAAAGACTTCTACATACGGTCAGAAACTGAACGAGATGCAGAAGCTTCTTTATGTGAACGGAGCAAAATTGTGGGAGAACTTCGTGACTGAAAACGCTGAGAAAATCCGCAAAGGAACAGACCTCAGCAACACACAGGACGTATTCCAGAAATGGGTTGCGTATTGCGAAGAATCATTCATCGGAATTTTCCGTGGTGATGAATACTCTAAGATCCAGGCTGAACTTCTTGACCTCAGCCTCGAGATCCGCCAGAAGAACGAGAAGATCCAGGAAATTGCCCTTGGCAATACGCCGGTTGTTCTTCGCAGCGAAGCAGACGAGCTTTACGAAACCATTTACGAATTGCGTAAGCGCGTATATGCACTCGAAAAGCAATTGAACGCCGATGCTCCTGAAACCAAAGAGAGCAAGCCGTCGAAGAAGAAAGCAACTGCGTAAATCAATTTGCCGATTTCCGATTAGTTGATCATCAATTCAATCAACTAATTGGAAATTGATTAATCAACCAATCGTTTATGTCACAGCAAAACGTGATCAAAGAGTGGACCGAAACCAGCGCGAAGATGGTGACCGGTTACGACAACCTGTTGAAAGTAGACAAGGTTGAAGTTGCAACAACTCCGAAAGAGCTTGTTCATCGCGTCGATAAAATTAGGCTGTACCGTTACATCCGCGAAACGCCGGCGAAATTCACGACCCCAATCGTGATTTCATACGCGCTCGTGAACCGTCACGATATGCTCGACATCCAGCCCGACAGAAGTTTTGTCCGCAATCTTCTCGCACAGGGTTTTGATGTGTACATCATCGACTGGGGTTATCCAACCAAAGCCGACAAGTTTGTGACGATGGACGATTACGTGAACTGGTTCCTGAACGATATCGTTGACTTCGTCCGCAAAAACAACGGCGTCGACAAGATCAACCTCATGGGCATTTGCCAGGGCGGAACATTGAGCATTATTTACTCGTGCCTGCACAACGATAAGATCAAAAATCTCGTTACGCTTGTTACGCCGGTAGATTTTTCCACGAACGATGGATTGCTTTTCCGCTGGTCGAAGAACATCAACTTCGATCGTCTCGTAGATACATACCGTTCTATTCCCGGTGAATTCATGAACAATGGATTCGCTATGCTGAAGCCGATGATGCGCGTGTCGAAATACATGAGTGTACTTGACATCATGCAGGACAAAGACAAAGTGATGAACTTCCTCCGCATGGAGAAGTGGATCAACGACAGCCCTGATCAAGCCGGAGAATGTTTCCGCCAGTTCATGAAAGATCTGTACCAGGGCAACAAACTCATCAAAGGTGAATTGGTTGTTGGCGGAGAAACAGTGAGCCTGAAAAACCTGAACATGCCGTTGCTGAATATTTATGCTGCGGAAGATCATTTGGTTCCACCGGCAGCGACTATTCCGTTGAACGATCATGTTGGAACAAAAGACAACGAGTTGTATAAATTCCCCGGCGGACACATTGGTGTATTCGTAGGCGGCCGTTCACAAAAAGAACTGGCTCCTGCGGTGGCTAAGTTCCTCGGCTCAAGAGATAATTAAGAAACAGTGACGGCAGTGGCGCCAGGTAGTACCACCTGACACCACCTGACACCACAAAAGAAACTGACAGCGTAAGCTGATTGGTGTGCTTGTTTGATTGAAAATCCCGGTTGGTCCCGGGATTTTTTTTTGCAACCACGGTAGGACGGCGAAAAAAGCGCGACAGCGATTGCCTGCATCAAACAATCCGTAAATCTGTCCTTTCCGTTTTTTTCCGCGCACCATTCCGCGTAAATTTGACTCATGCCAGCTAAGCCTGTATCCCGCATCATCCGCGCGTGCTTTTTCCTGTTGCTGGTACTGAGCACGGCATCTGTGCAGGCACAGGAGGTTTCAGAATCCAATGTCCTGGATATTTGGCGTTACCCGTTTCCACCGGAAGTGAAATCAGTTCGTCTGATCGACCAGCAGTTCTCCATTGCTAAAGAGAGCGAAGATGAGGATTGGCAGGATGCTGACACCTTGTTTGATAATGATGAAGACACTATC